>NZ_JBANET010000014.1:0-129774 GCF_037026685.1 Orrella sp. JC864
GCCATGTACGGGATTCTTGCCAGAGGGCAGCGCCTCTTCAGGTAGAACCACACCTATGCAGTAGAACGCATGAGGCGCCGGATCGGCTGTCCGAACAGCTGCAGCGTGCCTTTGAATGCGGGCGGGTTATGACCTTTCGTGTGATCCGTATAAATCTGGACCGAGATCCGGATATCGGGCCGGTGCATGCCGACATACGAGAGGAAGGGCAGCAGATGGGCCGAATAGTGGACGGGATCGGCCAGATTCTGCGCGTAATGAATGCTTGCTCCTGGCTTGGCGCGTTCGAAGCCATGGGCCAGCACGCTTATGCGTCTTTTTTCCAGGTTGCTGAAACGGTGGTTGGTGTCGCCGCTGAATTCGTCCTTGAAGCGCGCGATCGCGGTTTTGCGTTCGAATAGTTCCACGTCGGTTTGGGGATTAATCACAATGGCCTGATCCGCGAATCCGCATGCAACAGCCATCAGCGCCGCAAACCCGCCGCCCGATGAGCCCATCGTGACGATTTCCGCGTCAGGATTGATCATGTTCGCGATAGTGCGGATGTGTTCGACTAGACCGGCGAACCCATCGGTATCCCGGCGGCCGACGAACCAGGCCAGCGATGCGCCTGTGCCCGGTGCCGAGACTATGGGGTCGGCGACGCAAAGAATCGGGTGTTTAAGGTACTGATGCCACGTCCAGCGATGAAATACCGTGCTGCCACGGATTTCCAGATTGGATACGGCGCCATTGAAGAAGATGATGATTCTGGATCGATCAGGGTTGTCGTGAAAATAGAAGTGGTCGGCTTGGCCGCTTCCTGCCTGGATGGCTTCACCTACCGTGTCGTATTGTGGGATGGTGACGGTGTCTTTCATTGATGCCCCCGATACTCGGGAGCATTTGTAGCAGAAATGTCATAAATTCAGAAACGACCGTCTCGGTCTCCGGGTTTTCCCGGGTTTATGACGCTGGCTCCATATCGGCATTTTCGCCGGCCACTATCACTCGGTTCCTTCCCCCCCGCTTGGCGCGGTACAGCGCATCGTCGGCCAGGCCATAGGCCTGGTCGAAGCCCGCGCCTTGCGCGTTGGCGCTGACGCCGAAGCTGGCCGTGACCTGCCGGTCCACCGGCGGGGGAAAGACCAGCTGCGCGATGGCCTGGCGCATCGCGTGGGCTGCTTCGCAGGCCTGCGCCAGGCTGTGCCGGGGCAGCAGCACGGTGAATTCCTCGCCGCCGACCCGGCCGACCACGCCGGCTTCCCCCACCACGCGGCGCAGGCAGTCGGCAATGCCCAGGATCACCGCATCGCCGGCGGGATGGCCGAAGTCGTCGTTCACGCGCTTGAACTCGTCGATGTCCAGCACGATCATCATCAGCTCGCCTTCGGCCAGGTAGCGGTTGGCGGCTTCGATGATGGCGCTGCGGTTCAACACGCCCGTCAGGGCATCGTGGGTGGCGCGGTGCCGCAGCTCGGCGGCCAACTGCTGCAGTTGCAGGTTCAGCGCGTTCATTTCGCGCTCGGCCCGGTCGCTGCGCCTGACCAGGCGCCGGGTTTCGCGCAGCAGTCGCTCGTAGTGGCCCGTCAAGGCAAGCAGCGCCTGGCGAAAGTGGCCGGCGTCCGCCTGGCCCAGGCTCAACGCGGCGCGCGCCTGCTCCAGCGCGGCCTGCTCGCTGGCGAACAGGTCGTGGCTATCCAGCGCCCCGGCGGGGCCGGGGGCCTCCACGGTACTGGGTCGCATGGCCGGCTCCCGCTCAGGACCGGATGGGCTGGTCGATGAATTCGATGGCATCGAAGTCGGCGCGCAGCTCTTCGCCGAACTCCTGGATGGTGTCGTCCTCGTCGTCGTACACCCAATGCAGGCGCACCGTATTGCCGGCCAGGGCGGCGCGGTTCAGCGCCTCGAACAGGTTGAACAGCATCTTGGTGCTCGAGCTGTTGAAGTAGGACAGCGCGATGTCCACGACGATTTCCTGTCCCTGGCAGCTTTGGAGATAGGCGTCGAGCTGCGCGTTGACGGGCCCGTAGAAGGCCGCGGCATTCTCGGGGTAGGACTCGCCGCGCATGGCCAGGCGATGCGCATCGAAACGAAAATCGATCTCCGGAGAGGTCGGGGTGGCGGCAATGAAGAGGTTTTCCATGGCGATAGCGTCGGCCGTATTCAGATGACTGCTTTCAGGCAGAACAGGGTGGTGCCGGGTTGGTCGGCAAGCGGATGGAACGCGAATTCCAGCGGCGCGCTGGCGTCGCGCGCCATGGTCAGGAACCCGAGCCCGGCGCCCCGGCTGTCGGTCGGTGTCTCGGCCCGCAGCGACGTGCGGTAGGCCTGCTTGATCTGCTCGATCGACATGGTGCGCAGCGGCTCGAGCTTGTCGCGCAGGCCATGCACGTCGTCGGCCACCACCGGGTTGACGCACAGCATCAGGTGGCGCTCGCCCTCGGCGATGATGCACACCGCGCCCTGGCGCACCGCGTTGCCCGGATTGCCCGGTTCGAGCGAATCGGAGGAGTAGTGGATGATGTTCTGGGACAGCTCCACGAACGAGGAGAACAGCCGCCGGCGCGTCGGTCCGTTGATGCCGGCCTTCTCCAGCTGGAGCTTGACCACCTCGGCCATCGCCGCGATGATGCTCTGCGAGAAGTAGCCCTGATGGTAGAAGATCACGTTGCGGCGCAAGGCCAGGTCGAAGAAGGCGCTGTCTTGTCCTAGCAGCTGGGTGATGGTCATGGGGAAGGTCCTGTCATGTCGCTTGGCCTGCCTGGCGTCACAGGCGCGCGCAAAATAGGGTGAGGTCGTCGCGCCGCGCTTGCTGGCCCTGCCACTGCGCCAGCGCGGCCAGCAAGGCCTGGCAGATCTGCGCGGCAGGCGCGTGCCGTTGCGCCAGGATGGCCTGGCAGGCGCGGCGGCGTCCGAAGGCGATGTTCTTGGGGCCGCCGATCTGGTCGGTCAGTCCGTCGGTCGTGGCAAACAGCAGCGTGCCGGGCGGCAGCTGCAAGGCCTGCTCGGTCCAGGTGTGGTGCATGGGGGTGTCGATGTATCCCACCCCTTTGCGCTGGCCGCCCACGATCTCGAATTCCGCGTCCTGGGGGCGCAGCACGTACAGGGCGATGCGCGCGCCCGAGAACGTCAGCGTGCCGGTGCCCCGGTCGAACCAGAAGAACGCCGCGTCCAGGCCGTCGTTGGACTCGGGCGCGTCGGTTTCCTTGACCTGGCCCAACATGCTCTTGACGCCGCGGTTGACCGCCGATAACAAGGCGCTGGGCCGGCGCGGGCCGTCGTGTTCGAGCGCCTGGGACAGCGACGAGGAGGCGATCAGCGTCATGAAGGCGCCCGGCACGCCGTGGCCGGTGCAATCGGCCACGGCGCCGAACCAGCCCTCGGGATAGGAACCGAAATGATAGAAGTCGCCGCCCACCACGTCGCGCGGCTGCCAGACCAGCGCCGCATCGCCCAGCGCCGCGTCCACGGCGCTGCGCGAGGTGCGCAGCATGGCGCGCTGGATCACGCTGGCGTACTCGATGCTTTGCATGACCTGGCGGTTCCGTTCCTCCTGGATGGCGGCGATCATGCTCAGCAGCTGCAGGCTGTTGCCCATGCCGGCATAGCGGCCTTGCCGGGTGATGATGAAGCCGTCGGCCAGGGCCTTCTTGCCGGTCTGCACCGTCATGTGCATCAGCGCGTCGACGTCTGTTTGCGCATCGACCACCAGCGGCGACTTGTCCATGAAGGCGATGCAGCTCTTCCTGTCGTACAGTTCGCGATGGAAGGGCTTGCTCATCTGCGACAGGAAGATGTTGCGGTTGATCAGCCCGATAGGGCGGCCCTGCTCGATGACGGCCAGGCTGCCCAGGTCGCGGTCGCTGGAGAACAGCGCCATGACCTGCTCGTTGGTGCCGTCCGCCTCGATGGCGGGCGCTTCCTGGCAGAGCGCATCGGCAACGGGGTGAAGACCGGTGGCCTGGGCGCGGCGCAAGGAAGGAAACGCGGGATGCATGAGGAGCTCGACGAAGACTCGACGGCGGAAGACGGGCCCATGCTAGGCGGGCTCCATGTAACTTTTGTGACTGATTTTCAGTATTTCGTAATGTTGCGCAGCATGTCGCTGCGATGCGATAACGGTGTTGTAGATTTCCACGCCAGGAGACTGTCATGACCTTGCTTGCCGCTTCCGGCCGCGCCCCGGCCATGCCTGCCGTGACCTTGCCCGATGGCGCCGCCGTGCCGGCGCTGGGCCAGGGCACCTGGTTCATGGGCGAGCGGCCCGAGCGCGCCGCGGACGAGGTCCGCGCGCTGCAGCTGGGCCTGGACCTGGGCATGCGGCTGATCGACACCGCCGAGATGTACGCCGACGGCGGGGCCGAGACCATCGTGGGCCAGGCCATCGCCGGCCGGCGCGATGAAGTCTTCCTGGTGTCCAAGGTCTATCCGCACAATGCCGGCGGCGCGGCCGCGGCCCGGGCCTGCGAGGCCAGCCTGCGCCGCCTGGGCACCGACCGCATCGATCTTTACCTGCTGCACTGGCCGGGCCGCATTCCCTTGCAGGACACCATCGCCGCCATGCAGCGGCTGCAGCGCGAGGGCAAGATCCTGCGCTGGGGCGTGTCCAATTTTGATGCGCAGCTGCTGGACCGTTTGCTGGCGTTACCGGGCGGGCGCGACTGCGCCGTCAACCAGGTGCTTTATCACCTGGCTTCGCGCGGCATCGACTACGACCTGCGTCCGCTGATGCGCCGCGCCGGCATGCCGGTCATGGCCTATTGCCCGCTGGCCCAGGGCGGACGGATCAAGGGGGCGTTGCTTGCGCACCCGGCGCTGCAAGAGGTGGCCCGGCGCCACGGCGCCACCGCCGCGCAGGTGGCGCTGGCCTGGACGCTGCGCGAGGGCGGCGTGATCGCCATCCCGAAGGCGGTCGATCCCGGGCATGTGCGCGAGAACGCCAAGGCGGCGGCGCTGCGCCTGGACCAGGCCGACCTGCGCGCGCTGGATGCGGCTTTCCCGCCGCCGTCGAGCAGGCAGCCGCTGGACGTGGTCTGAACACCGGGCCGGGCCCGGCGGGCATGGCGCCCGCCTGGGCCCGGCGCGGGCCTTACGGCGAGAGCGGGTCGCTCAGGCCCAGTACAAAGAAGCCGATCAGCGACAGGATGCCTGCCAGCAGCAGGTAGTACATCGTCGGCCAGATCGTGCGGCGCAGGGTCGTGCCTTCCTGTCCCAGCATGCCGACGGTCGCGGCCGCCGCCACGGTGTTGTGGATGGCGATCATGTTGCCGGCCGCCGCGCCCACCGATTGCGCCGCCACCATCAGCGCCCCGGACAGGCCCAGCGACGTGGCGACCCCGTACTGGAACTCGCTCAGCATCATGTTGCTGACCGTGTTGGAGCCGGCGATGAACGCGCCCAGGGCGCCGACCACCGGCGCCACGGCCGGGTAGATCGCCCCCACCGTATCGGCCATGTACTGGGCCGTGGCGATGGGCATGCCCGGCAGGCCCGCGCCGTTCTCGGCCGAGTTGATCAGGATGCGCACCATGGGCACGGTAAAGACCAGCGTAATGCCCGCCGACAGCAGCGTGCCGCTGGACTCGCGCGCGGCCGCGCCCAGCTGGCGGCCGCTCATGCCGTGCAGGAAATAGGTGAACAGCACCACCATCACCAGGATGCCGCCCGGCAGGAACAGCGGCTGGAAGTCGGCGTTGATGCCCGTCTCGCCCAGGATGCCGGTGAAGGCTACCGCCACGCTCTTGAGCGCGTCGCCCAGCGGCGCGACCGTGCGCGAGAGCACCAGCAGCAGCCCCAGCACCACGTAGGGCAGCCAGGCGCGCAGCAGGCTGATGGGGCGGCCGGCCGTCTCGTCCAGCTTGATCTCGATCGAGCCCATCCAGTTGCTGGGCCAGTCCTTGGGATCGGCGAAGTCCCAGGTGTTGCGCGGCGTCAGGAAGCGGGCGCGGGCGGCCAGGGTGACGATGGCCAGGCCGACCAGCCCGCCCAGCAGCGAGGGGAATTCCGGCCCGAGCAGCACGCCGGCCAGCATGGACGGCACGGCGAAGGCCACGCCGGTGAACAGGGCGAACGGCAGGATTTCCAGGGCCGGCTTCCAGCTGCGCTCGCGGCCGAACAGGCGCGTGAGCATCAGCATCAGGACGAAAGGCATGGTCATGCCGATCAGGCCGTGCATGATGACCACTTCGCTGGTGATCAGGCGCAGCATCACGTCCCACGACGAACCGGCCGCCTCCAGCTGCGGGCGCAGCTCGGCCAGGTTCAGGCCGCTGGTCACGCCCACCAGGATGGGGGTGCCCACGGCCCCGAAGGACACCGGCGTGCTTTGCACCAGCAGCCCCAGCATGACGGCGGCCAGCGCGGGAAAGCCCAGCACCACCAGCAGCGGCGCGACCACGGCGGCCGGCGTGCCGAAGCCCGAGGCGCCCTCGATGAAGCAGCCGAAGGTCCAGGCGATGATCAAGGCCTGGACGCGGCGGTCCGGGCTCAGGGCGGTGAAGCCGCGGCGGATGGCCGTCACGCCGCCTGAATACTTGAGCGTATTGAGCAGCAGGATAGCCCCGAAGATGATCCACAGCAGGCCTAGGGTGATGATCAGGCCTTGCAGCGTCGAGGCGGCGATGCGGTTCAGGCTCATGTCCCAGACCAGCCAGGCTACCGCCGCGGCCAGCAGGTAGACCGCCGGCATGGCGTGCTTGGCCGGCAGCCGCAAGCCGATGAGCAGTATCGCGGCAAGCAGGATGGGTGAAAAGGCGAATAAGGCAAGCATGCCTGGACCGAACATCAAGATCTCCTGTTTCTTTGCTTCTAGTTTGTCGACATGACCTATGCGCATGTCCGCAAGTGGCGCTTCGAGTCTAAGTAGACGGGGCCGGATGCAGCGACGGGGTTAACCCTAATCGCACAAAAAATTCACGAAACGAAGGATGGCGGGCGCGCCGCCCGCGCCCGCGCTTGCCGGCCGCAGCGGTAAGAGTTGTTGCCGTCGGTAGCGCCCGCCGCCGGACCTTGGCGGCACGACGGGGCCGGGCCGGGCGGCCCGCGCGGCCGCAGGCGCGTTTTGTTACGCCTGGGCGCGCGGCCGGTTGCGGGGCGCCGCGCCGACGGGCTAAGGTGCGGCCATGCCAGCGCCCGACCCATCCGCCGCCGCGATGCCTGTCCTGACGGGCAGGGAGCCTTTTTTTGTGGTGATCAACGCCGGCTCGGGCCGCGAGGATGCCAGCCAGGCCCGCGAAACCATCGTGCGGATCCTGGAGCAGGCCGGCCGCCGCTGCCAGACCGAGCTGGTGCGCGATCCCGCCCGCCTGCCCGAGGCGGCCGACTGGGCCGTGCGCCAGGCGCGCGAGCAGGGCGGGGTGGTGGTGGCCGCCGGCGGCGACGGCACGCTCAACGCCGTCACGCAGCGCGTGCTGGGCACCGGCCTGCCGTTTGCCATCCTGCCGCAAGGCACCTTCAACTATTTCGGCCGCACCTACGGCATCCCGGCCGACACCGAGCGCGCCACGCGGGCCATGCTCGATGCGGTGATCCAGCCGGTGCAGGTGGGCCTGCTCAACGACCGGGTGTTCCTGGTCAACGCCAGCCTGGGACTGTATCCCCAGGTGCTCGAAGACCGCGAGGCCTATAAGCAGCGCTACGGGCGCAGCCGCATGGTTGCCTTGTGGTCGGGGCTGGTCACCGCCTGGCACCGGCCCCGCCAACTGGACCTGACGCTGTTGCAGGACGGCCGCGCGCGGATGTTGCGCACGCCTACGCTGGTGGTGGGCAACAATGCGCTGCAGCTCGAGCAGCTGGGGTTCACCGAGGCGGACCTGCCGCGCCAGGGCAGCCTGGTGGCGATGAGCCCCAAGCCCGTGGGCACCTTCGCGCTGTATTGGCTGATCCTGCGCGGACTGTTCAGCCGCCTGGGCGAAGCGGAAAACGTGGTCAGCTTCGGTTTCCAGGAAATGCGGGTCAAGTTCCGCCGCGGCATGCGCCACAAGGTGGCGATGGATGGCGAGATCTTCCACATGGATGGCGAGCTGGTCTTCAAGGTGGCGCCGCTGCCGCTGCCGCTGCTCACGCCTCGCCACGTCGATCCGGCCGATCGCGCATGACGGCGGCCCTGCACATCAGCGACCCGCACTTCGGCACCCAGCAGGAACCCGTGCTGGCCGCGCTGCGCGAGCTGGTCGCCTGGCGCCAGCCCGAGGTGGTGCTGCTGGGCGGGGACATCACCCAGCGCGCACGCGCGCCGCAGTTCCTGGCGGCGCGGCGCTACATGGACAGCCTGGGGCGGCCGTTCCTGGCCGTGCCGGGCAATCACGACATCCCCTTGTTCAATCTTTTTGCCCGCTTGTTCGATCCTTATGGAAACTATCGCCGCGCTTTCGGCGCCGACCGCGAACCTGTCTACGAATCCGAGGGCCTGCTGGTGATAGGCGTCGATTCCACCCGCCGCTATCGCCACAAGCACGGCGAAATCTCTCCCGCGCAGGTGCGCCGCGTGGCGCATCGGCTGCGCCAGGCCGGCCCCGCCCAATTGCGCGTGGTCTTGCTGCACCATCCGCTGGTCGCCGCGGTCGCGCAAGACCGGCCCAACCTGGCGCGCGGGCGCGAGGCGGCCGTGGCCGAATGGACGCGGGCCGGCGCCGACATTCTGCTGGGCGGGCATATCCACCTGCCTTACGTGACGCCGCTGGCGCCGTCCACCCCGGCGGTGACGCCGCCCGGGCAGGGCGGGGCGCGCGGCGCGCTCGCCTGGGCCGTGCAGGCCGGCACGGCCCTGTCGCACCGGGTGCGCGGGGGCGTGCCCAATTCCGTCAACGTGCTGGACTGGCGCTGGCGCGCCGGGCAGGCGCGCGTCTGCCGGGTCGAGCGCTGGGATTTCCTGGCGGCCAGCGGCCGGTTCGAGCCGGCCGCCGAGCACGAGCTCGCGCTGGGCGAGCGCGCGGCGCGCCGTGCGGTCTCGTCGGGGCGCGACGGTCGCGGCATGCTGCAGCGGAGCTAGGCATGGTCGAGGCGGCATTTTGGATCGGCCGGCATCCGGTGGCGGTTTTTTGTCTGTTGATGGGCGCTACCGCCTTGCTGGCGGCCCTGGGCTGGCACGCCGTGCGCGAGGTGCCCGCCGCGCCGACGCGCGAACGCAGGCGCCGCCGCACCCGCGTGGCCTGGCTTTGTGCGGGCCTGTCGCTGGCCTTGTTCGGCGCCCTGGCATGGGGCTTGTACCGCGACGGCGCGCAGG
Source organism: Orrella sp. JC864 (assembly GCF_037026685.1). Classification (NCBI taxonomy): domain Bacteria; kingdom Pseudomonadati; phylum Pseudomonadota; class Betaproteobacteria; order Burkholderiales; family Alcaligenaceae; genus Orrella; species Orrella sp. JC864. The sequence goes on from NZ_JBANET010000014.1 coordinate 9,206, forward strand.
TGGCCTTCGACGATGCGCTGGCCGGCTCGCTGGCCCAGCATGCCTGGCCGGCGTGGCTGCGCCTGTGGGCGCTCTTGACGGTGGCCGGCGACCGCAACCTCCTGATCGTGCTGGGGGCCTGCGTGCTCGCGGTGCTGCTGCTGCGCCGGCGCTGGGCCGACGCGCTGGTGTGGGTGGCCGGCACCGCCGGCGCGGGCGTGTTGAACATCGTGCTCAAGGCCGCCTTCGCGCGCGCGCGTCCCCAGCATGGACACGGCTACGCCCATGCCGAGGGTTGGAGCTTTCCCAGCGGCCATGCAACGGGCGCGATGGCCTTCTACGTCATGCTGGCCTACCTGCTGGTGCGCCGGGCGCCGCCGGGCTGGCAAGGCGCCATGGTCACGGGCACGGCCATGCTGGTGGCGGCGGTGGGATACAGCCGCATCGTCCTGCAGGTGCATTACTTCAGCGACGTCGTGGCGGCCTTCGCCGTGACCTTCGCCTGGCTGGTGCTGTGCATGGCCGCGCGGGCCTGGGCCTGCCGGCGCGCGGCCCAGGGGTGAGGGCCGGCCCAGGGAAGGCTGTCTTCCTGGCCCAGGCGGGCTCGGCGCCGTAATGCTTCACCTTAATTACTGGTCCTAATCGCCTGTCCCGCAACCTTTTTTCAAAAACGGGGACGCCGCGTCCGCAGGTGTTTTCAAAGTGCTACGGGAAAACCCTGGAATTTGACGGAAGTGTCCCAAAATCTGTTGCTGCTTACCAACACATCGGCGACTGTCTGGCACTTTTCCTAAGCAGAACATAGCCACACTAAGGGAATTTTGATGGAATAGCTCCAACTTCCCTTCGCGGAGTTAGCGGGGCGGCACAACGACTCAACGATGCTGCTCTAGTCACTCAAATCTTCGGAGATTTCTTAAATGAAAAAGACTCTGCTCGCCGCTGCTGTGCTGGCCGGCTTCGCTGGTGCCGCACAAGCTGAAACGTCGGTGACCCTGTACGGTATCGTCGACGTTGGCGTCGGCTACCAAAAGATCAAGGGCAACGGCACCGACATCAGCCGTACCGGTCTGATCGACGGCGTCCAAAGCGGTTCGCGCTGGGGCCTGCGTGGCTCGGAAGACCTGGGTGACGGTCTGCGCGCCACCTTCGTGCTGGAAAGCGGCTTCAACCCCCGCACCGGCCGTTCGGCCCAGGGTGGCCGTCTGTTCGGCCGCCAAGCCACCATCGGCCTGGCTGGCGATTCCTGGGGTGAGCTGACCGCCGGCCGCCGCACCAACGTGGCCTCGCAGTTCTTCTCGAGCATCGATCCGTTCGCCGCCGCCTTCGGCCAAGCCAACATCGGTAGCGCCTTCTCGCAAGCCAACACGCTGCGCTACGACAACATCGTCCAGTACACCACCCCGAGCATCGGCGGCTTCCAAGTCGCTGCTGGCTACTCGTTCGACATCGGCGAGAACTCGGCTGCCGGCAACCTGGGCACCGACGGCAACGTGTGGGGCACCAACCGCAAGGATCGCGCCATCACCGCTGGCCTGCGCTACGCCAACGGCCCGCTGAACGTCGCTGCCACCTACGACCAGGTCAACCCCGCCAGCGTCGCCGGCAACGAAGACCTGAACAAGATCAAGGCCTGGATGGTCGGCGGCTCGTTCGACTTCGAAGTGGTCAAGCTGGCCCTGGCCTACGGCCAGACCAAGGATGGCTGGTTCGGTTCGCCCGGCCTGCAAAGCGGCCAAAGCTTCAGCCTGCCCGGCGGCAACGTCGGTGGCTACACCGGCATGGGCTTCACCGCCGACAGCTCGAAGGTCAAGTCGTACCTGGTCGGTCTGACCGCTCCCATCGGCCCGGGCAGCCTGTTCGGTTCGTGGCAGCGTGCCGATCCCAACAGCGACGTCCTGACCGGCGACGACGCCACCCAGAACACCTACAGCCTGGGCTACACCTACGACCTGTCCAAGCGTACCAACGTGTACGCCTACGGTTCGTACTCGAAGAACTACGCGTTCCTCGACGGTGTGAAGAGCCAGCTGGTCGGTCTGGGCCTGCGTCACCGCTTCTAATCGGGCTTGCGGCCGCTTCGGCGGCCGCCGCGCCTGATGGCCGGCCTTCGGGCCGGCAAAACAAGAACCCCGCCGCAAGGCGGGGTTCTTGTTTTTTGGGCGCATCGCGCATCGCCCCGCTATGTCGGGAAAAAGGGGACGTTTTGGCGTCTATTTGCAGCGATCCGGCGGGTCCGGCCCTGGCTTTTGCCAGCTTCCGTTCAGGTGGCGGGCCTCTAGCAAATGCTACAATCTACAAGTTTATGCACCTTGCCGGAAATCCTGGATGAACCTGCAGCAATACTTTCCCATCCTGCTTTTCATAGCGGTCGCTACCCTCATCGGGTTCGGGCTGATCCTGGCCGGTGCGGTGATCGGCCCGCGCAAGCCCTACGACGAAAAGCTCTCGCCCTACGAGTGCGGTTTCGAGGCTTTCGAGGATTCGCGCATGAAGTTCGACGTGCGCTATTACCTGGTCGCCATCCTTTTCATTCTCTTCGACCTGGAAATCGCCTTTCTTTTCCCCTGGGCCATCGCGCAGGGAGAGCTCGGGCTGGTCGGGTTCTGGACGGTCATGGTGTTTCTCGCCGTGCTGACCGTCGGCTTCATCTACGAATGGAAAAAGGGCGCGCTCGACTGGGAATGACCCCGGGCGTCCCGAGAGAGAGTCATCATGGCCATAGACGGCATACTCAAGCAAGGCTTCATCACCACCAGCGCCGACAAGTTCATCAACTGGGCCAAGACGGGCTCGATGTGGCCCATGACCTTCGGCCTGGCCTGTTGCGCGGTCGAGATGATGCATGCGGGCGCGGCCCGCTACGACCTGGACCAGTTCGGCATCATCTTCCGTCCCAGCCCCCGCCAGTCCGACCTCATGATCGTGGCTGGCACGCTGTGCAACAAGATGGCGCCGGCGCTGCGCAAGGTCTACGACCAGATGCCCGAGCCGCGCTGGGTCGTTTCCATGGGCTCCTGTGCCAATGGCGGCGGCTACTACCACTATTCGTACTCGGTGGTGCGCGGCTGCGACCGCATCGTGCCGGTGGATGTCTACGTGCCGGGCTGCCCGCCCACGGCCGAAGCCCTGGTCTACGGCTTGCTGCAGATGCAGAACAAGATCCGCCTGACCAACACGATCGCCCGCTGAGCCGTGCCCGCCTGGCGCGCCGCGCTCGCCGATCGGCCCTCGATGTGCCTGTTAACCGCCGCCGGCCCGGCCGGCAGCGAGCTTGAAAACTGCGTTGAATGACATGACCAGGCTAGAAACCCTGCTACACAATCTGCACGCCGCCTTCGGCGACACGTTCACGCCGGTCCAGGCGCTGGGCGAGGTGACGCTGACCGTGCCGGCCGACCAGTGGGTGCCGATCTGCACCCGCCTGCGCGACGAGCCGGGCCTGCGCTTCGAGTCCTGTATCGACCTGTGCGGCGTCGATTACGCCACCTACGGCGTGGGCAAAGTGGGCGACCCCATCGGCGCGGGCCACAGCTTCCCGGGCCGTTTCGCGGTGGTCGTGCATCTGCTGTCGCTGACCCACAACTGGCGCCTGCGGGTGCGGACCTTCACCGCCTCGAGCGAATTCCCGGTGCTGGCCTCGCTCACCGAGGTCTGGCCCAGCGTCAACTGGTACGAGCGCGAGGCCTTCGACCTGTTCGGCATCGTGTTCGAGGGCCACGACGACCTGCGCCGCATCCTGACCGACTACGGTTTCATCGGCCATCCGTTCCGCAAGGATTTCCCCTTGTCGGGCAATGTCGAGATGCGCTACGACCCGGAGCAAAAGCGCGTGCTGTACCAGCCTGTCACCATCGAATCCAGGGAACTCACGCCTCGCGTCATCCGCGAGGACAGCTACGGGGTGGGCCGCTAAGATGTCCGAGATCAAGAACTACACCCTGAACTTCGGTCCGCAGCACCCGGCCGCGCACGGTGTGCTGCGCCTGGTGCTCGAACTGGACGGCGAGGTCATCCAGCGCGCCGACCCGCACATCGGCCTGCTGCACCGCGCTACCGAGAAGCTGGCCGAGCACAAGACCTTCATCCAGGCGCTGCCCTACATGGACCGCCTGGACTACGTGTCCATGATGTGCAACGAGCACGCCTACGTCATGGCCACCGAACGGCTGCTGGGCATCGAGCCGCCGCTGCGCGCGCAATACATCCGCGTGATGTTCGACGAGATCACGCGCATCCTGAACCACCTGATGTCGCTGGGCTCGCACGCGCTGGACGTGGGCGCCATGGCGGTGTTCCTGTATGCCTTCCGCGAGCGCGAAGACCTGATGGACTGCTACGAGGCGGTCTCGGGCGCGCGCATGCACGCGGCCTACTACCGGCCGGGCGGCGTCTACCGCGACCTGCCCGATTCCATGCCGCAGCACCAGGGCAGCAAGTATCGCAGCGAGAAAGAGCTGCGCGCCCTGAACGAGGCGCGCTCGGGCTCGCTGCTCGATTTCATCGAGGATTTCACCAACCGCTTCCCGGCTTGCGTGGACGAGTACGAGACCCTGCTCACCGACAACCGCATCTGGAAGCAGCGCCTGGTGGGCATCGGCGTGGTCGATCCGGACCGCGCCAAGGCGCTGGGCTTTACCGGCCCGATGCTGCGCGGCTCGGGCGTGGCCTGGGACCTGCGCAAGATGCAGCCCTACGAGGTCTACGACCTGATGGATTTCGACGTGCCCGTGGGCGTGAACGGCGACTGCTACGACCGCTACCTGGTGCGCGTGGCCGAGATGCGCGAAAGCAACCGCATCATCCGCCAGTGCGTCGAATGGCTGCGCAACAACCCCGGCCCGGTCATGCTGGACAACCACAAGGTCACGCCGCCCAAGCGCACCGACATGAAGTCCAGCATGGAAGAGCTGATCCACCATTTCAAGCTCTACACCGAAGGCTTCCACGTCCCGCCGGGCGAGGCCTATGCCGCGGTCGAGCATCCCAAGGGCGAATTCGGCATCTACCTGGTGTCCGACGGCGCCAACAAGCCCTACCGCCTGAAGATCCGTGCGCCGGGTTTTGCGCACCTGCAGGCGCTGGACGAGATGTCCCGCGGCCACATGATCGCCGATGCGGTCACCATCATCGGCACGCAGGACATCGTGTTCGGCGAGATCGACCGTTAACCCGAGACGGCCGGCCCTCGTTTCAAGTCATACCGGATTTCCAATCATGTTGCTCTCCGAACAGGCCTACCAGAAGATCGACAGGGAACTCGCCAAGTTTCCGGCCGAGCAGAAGCAGTCCGCCATCATGGCCTCGCTGGGCATCGCCCAGGTCGAGACGGGCTGGATCTCGCCCGAAGTCATCGAGGACGTGGCCAACTACCTGGGCGTGCCCCCCATTGCCGTGCAGGAGGTGGCCACGTTCTACAACATGTTCGACACCAAGCCGGTGGGCAGCATCAAGATTTCTGTCTGCACCAACCTGCCCTGTGCCTTGCGCGACGGCGAAAAGGCCGCCGACCACCTCAAGCGCAAGCTGGGCATCGGCTTTCACGAAACCACGCCCGACGGCATGTTCACGCTGATCGAAGGCGAATGCATGGGCGCTTGCGGCGATGCGCCCGTGCTGCTGGTCAACAACCGGCACATGTGCGTGCGCATGTCCGAGGAAAAGCTGGACGCGATGATAGAAGAGCTCAAGGCGCAAGGAGAGTCCGCATGACCACCCTGGCCCAGCAACGATTCGACCTGAGCAAGTTCTCCCAGGGCTTGCAGCCGGACCCCGCCGGCAACGACCCGGCGCGCACCATGTGCCTGCACGGGCGTCACATCTCGCCGCAGATCATGGCCGGCCTGGACGGCCAGAACTGGCGCCTGCAGGACTACGTCAAGCGCGGCGGCTACGAGGCCCTGCGCAAGATCCTGACCACGGGCATGAAGCCCGAGGACGTGATCGCCGAGATCAAGGCCTCGGCGCTGCGCGGGCGCGGCGGCGCGGGCTTTCCCACCGGCCTGAAGTGGAGCTTCATGCCGCGCGGCTTTCCCGGCCAGAAGTACCTGGTTTGCAACTCCGACGAGGGCGAGCCCGGCACCTTCAAGGACCGCGACATCCTGCGCTTCAATCCGCACATCGTCATCGAGGGCATGGCGATCGCGGCCTATGCCATGGGCATCTCGGTGGGCTACAACTACATCCACGGCGAGATCTTCGAAGTCTACGAGCGTTTCGAAGAGGCCCTGGAAGAGGCGCGCGCCGCCGGTTTCCTGGGCAAGGGCATCCTGGGCAGCGAGTTCGACTTCCAGCTGCATGCCTTCCACGGCTACGGCGCCTACATCTGCGGCGAGGAAACCGCGCTGCTCGAATCGCTGGAGGGCAAGAAGGGCCAGCCGCGCTTCAAGCCGCCTTTCCCCGCCAGCTTCGGCCTGTACGGCAAGCCCACCACGATCAACAACACCGAGACCTTCGCGGCGGTGCCCTGGATCATCCGCAACGGCGGCCAGGCCTACCTGGAGGTGGGCAAGCCCAACAACGGCGGTACCAAGCTGTTCTCGGTCTCGGGCGACGTCGAGCGTCCCGGCAACTACGAGATCCCGCTGGGCACGCCGTTCGCGAAGCTGCTCGAGCTGGCCGGCGGCATGCGCGGCGGCAGGCAGCTCAAGGCCGTGATCCCGGGCGGCTCCAGCGCGCCCGTGCTGCCGGCCTCCATCATGATGGACTGCACCATGGACTACGACTCGATCGCCAAGGCCGGTTCCATGCTGGGCTCGGGCGCGGTCATCGTCATGGACGAGACGCGCTGCATGGTCAAGTCGCTGCTGCGCCTGTCGTACTTCTACTACGAGGAAAGCTGCGGCCAGTGCACGCCGTGCCGCGAAGGCACCGGCTGGCTCTACCGCATGGTCAACCGCATCGAGCACGGCCAGGGCCGCCAGGAAGACCTGGAACTGCTGGACTCCGTGGCCGGCAACATCATGGGCCGCACCATCTGCGCCCTGGGCGATGCCGCGGCCATGCCGGTGCGCGGCTTCCTGAAGCACTATCGCGACGAATTCGCCCACCACATAGAGCACAAGCGCTGTGTGGTGCCGCAATATCTGTAAGGTTTGGACGACACCATGGTTGAACTGACCGTCGACGGCAACAAGGTCGAAGTTCCCGAAGGCAGCATGGTCATGCATGCCGCGCACAAGCTCGGGGTGTACGTACCGCATTTCTGCTATCACAAGAAGCTTTCCATCGCGGCCAACTGCCGCATGTGCCTGGTCGAGGTCGAGAAGGCCCCCAAGGCCTTGCCGGCCTGCGCCACGCCCGCCACCAACGGCATGGTGGTGCACACCTGCTCCGAGCGCGCCGTGGCCGCGCAAAAGAGCGTGATGGAGTTCCTGCTCATCAACCACCCGCTGGACTGCCCGATCTGCGACCAGGGCGGCGAATGCCAGCTGCAGGACCTGGCGGTCGGCTATGGCGGCTCGTCCTCGCGCTATCGCGAGGAAAAGCGCGTGGTGTTCCACAAGGACCTGGGCCCGCTGGTCTCGGCCGAGGAAATGACGCGCTGCATCCACTGCACCCGCTGCGTGCGCTTCGGCCAGGAAGTGGCCGGCGTGATGGAGCTGGGCATGATCGGGCGCGGCGAGCATTCCGAGATCACTACCTTCGTGGGCCGCTCGGTCGAGTCCGAGCTCTCGGGCAACATGATCGACCTGTGCCCGGTCGGCGCGCTGACCTCCAAGCCCTTCCGCTACCAGGCCCGCACCTGGGAACTGGCGCGGCGCCGCTCGGTCAGCCCGCACGACAGCCTGGGCGCCAACCTGGTCGTGCAGGTCAAGAACGACCGCGTGATGCGCGTGGTGCCCTTCGAGAACGAGGCCGTCAACGAGTGCTGGCTCAGCGACCGCGACCGCTTCTCCTACGAAGGCCTGAACAGCGAGGACCGGCTGTCGGTGCCCATGGTCAAGAGCTGTGACGGGCAATGGCGCGAAGTCTCCTGGAGCGAGGCGCTGCAAGCCGTCGCCCAGGGGTTGACCCGCGTGCGCGACAGCTTCGGCGCCGGCCAGATCGGCGCCCTGGCCAACGAGATGGCCACCACCGAGGAATACGCGCTGCTGGGCCGGCTGACCCGCGCCCTGGGTTCGGAGAACATCGATTTCCGCCTGCGCCAGGCCGACGCCTCGCTGGACGCCGCACTGCGCGGCGTGCCCTGGCTGGGCATGCCGGTGGCCGAGCTGGATACGCTGGACTGCGTGCTGGTGGTGGGCTCGGTGCTGCGCCGCGACCATCCGCTGATGGCCCAGCGCCTGCGCCAGGCCGCCAAGCGCGGCGCGCGCATTATCCTCATCGACAGCCTGGCCGACGATCCGCTGATGCCGGTGGCCGCCCGCATCACCGTGGCGCCCTCGAAGCTGCCGCGCGCATTGGCCGAGGTGGCCGTGGCGCTGGCGCAGGCCCGCAACACCCAGGCGCCGGCCGAATTTGCCGGCGTCGAGCCGGGCGAGGCCGCCATCAAGGTCGCCGAGCTGCTGGCCGCCGGCACGCAGTCGGCGGTGCTGCTGGGCAACCAGGCCGTGGCCGCCCCGGGGGCCGGCGTGCTGGCTGCCAACGCCCGCCACCTGGCCCAGGCCGTGGGCGCGCGTTTCGGTTTCCTGACCGCCGGCGGCAACACGCTGGGCGGCTACCTGGCCGGCGCGGTGCCGGGCCAGGGCGGCAAGCCGGCCTCGGCCATGCTTGCCGAGCCGCTCAAGGCCTACATCGTGCTGCACGCCGAGCCCTTGCTCGACGCGGACGATGGCGCGCGGGCCGTGCAGGCCCTGCGCGAAGCGCAGTTCACCGTGGCGCTGACCTCGTACCGATCGGCCGCTGCCGACTGGGCCGACGTGATGCTGCCGGTCTCGCCCTTTACCGAGACCTCGGGCACCTTCGTGAACGCGCAAGGCCTGCCGCAAAGCTTCAAGGGCACGGTCGCCCCGCTGGGCCAGACCCGTCCGGCCTGGAAGGTGCTGCGCGTGCTGGGCAACGTGCTGCAGCTGCAGGGCTTTGACGACGAGAGCTCCGAGTCCGTGCGCGACGCGGTGCTGGCCGGCGGCATCGAGGTGCGCCTGTCCAACGAGATCGCCGCGCAGGTGGGGCTGGGACAGCCCGCCGAAGACGGCCTGGAGCGCGTGGCCGACCTGCCCATCTATCGCAGCGATGCCATCGTGCGCCGCTCCGATCCCTTGCAGGCCACGTCGGCGGCCCGCCTGCCGGGCGTGCGCGTGAACGCCCGCACCCTGCAAAGCCTGGGCCTGCAGGCCGGGCAAGCGGTGCGCGTAAGCAAGGGGCAGGGCAGCGTCGAGCTGGCGCTGGTTCTGGACAACAGCGTGGCCGACGGCGCGGTGCGCGTGTCGGCCGGTTTCGAGCAGACTGCGGCACTCGGTAGCGCCTATGGTCAACTGACGGTGGAGCGTGCCTGATGGAATGGCTCAACGTTCTTGAAAGCCAGGGCACGGCGCTGCTGGGCCCGACCGCCTGGCTGGTGGTGTGGACGATCGCCAAGATCGTGATGATCGCGGTGCCTGTCATCCTGTGCGTGGCCTACCTGACGTACTGGGAACGCAAGATGATCGGCTTCATGCATACCCGGCTGGGGCCCACGCGCGTGGGCTACCGCGGGCTGCTGCAGCCGTTTGCCGACGTCTTCAAGCTGCTGACCAAAGAAGTCATCGTGCCCAGCCAGGCCAGCAAGGCGCTCTACGTGATCGCCCCGGTGGTCACGCTGATGCCGGCGCTGGCCGCCTGGGCGGTGGTGCCCTTCGGTCCGGAAACGGTGCTGGCCAACGTCAACGCCGGCCTGCTGTACGTCATGGCCATCACCTCGATCGGCGTCTACGGCGTGATCGTGGCCGGCTGGGCCTCCAACTCCAAGTATGCGCTGCTGGCGGCGCTGCGCGCCTCGGCGCAGATGGTGTCCTACGAGCTGGCGATCGGTTTCGTGCTGGTGGTGGTGCTGCTGGTCTCGGGCAGCCTGAACATGAGCGAGATCGTGCTGGGGCAGGGCCGCGGCTGGTTCGCCGAGCGCGGCCTGTCCTTCCTGTCCTGGAACTGGCTGCCGCTGCTGCCGCTGTTCGTGATCTACGTCATCTCGGCCGTGGCCGAGACCAACCGCCACCCCTTCGACGTGGTGGAAGGCGAATCGGAAATCGTGGCGGGCCACATGGTGGAGTACTCCGGGATGGCGTTCGCGCTGTTCTTCCTGGGCGAGTACGCCAACATGATCCTGCTCTCGTGCCTGGCCTCCATCATGTTCCTGGGCGGCTGGTACCCTCCGCTGGACTTCGCGCCGTTCAACTGGATTCCCGGCTGGATCTGGCTGGGCCTGAAAACCTTCTTCGTGGTGTCGCTGTTCGTGTGGTTCCGCGCCTCTTTCCCGCGCTACCGCTACGACCAGATCATGCGTCTGGGCTGGAAGATCTTCATTCCGCTGACGGGCGTGTGGCTGGTGGTGGTGGCGATCTGGATGCAGACGCCCTGGAACATCTGGCAGTGACCGACTAGCAAAAAGGCACGAAATGGAAGCGATCAAGGATTTCTTCGGCAGCCTGATGCTGACCGAATTGCTCAAGGGCATGCGCCTGACGGGCAAGTATTTCTTCAAGCGCAAGATCACCTTGCGCTATCCGATGGAAAAGACGCCGACCTCGCCGCGCTTTCGCGGCCTGCACGCGCTGCGCCGCTACCCTAACGGCGAAGAGCGCTGCATCGCCTGCAAGCTGTGCGAGGCCGTCTGTCCGGCGCTGGCCATCACCATCGAATCGGAAGTGCGCGATGACGGCACGCGCCGCACCTCGCGCTACGACATCGACCTGACCAAGTGCATCTTCTGCGGTTTCTGCGAGGAAAGCTGCCCCGTCGACTCCATCGTGGAAACCCATATCCACGAATACCACGGCGAAAAGCGCGGCGACCTCTATTTCACCAAGGACATGCTGCTGGCCGTCGGTGACCGCTACGAGAACGAAATCGCCCAGCGTCGCGCCGACGACGCGCCCTACCGCTGACCGCAGGCCGAGATCCCACGATGTTCACCACCATACTGTTCTATGTGCTTGCTGCGGTGCTGGTCTTTGCGGCATTTCGCGTCATCACCGCGCGCAATCCCGTGACCGCCGTCATGCACCTGATCCTGGCCTTCTTCAACGCGGCCATGATCTGGATGCTGCTGGGCGCCGAGTTCCTCGCGCTGCTGCTGGTGCTGGTCTACGTCGGCGCCGTGATGGTGCTGTTCCTGTTCGTCGTCATGATGCTGGACATCCGCATCGACACGCTGAGCCGCGGCCTCAAGACCTACCTGCCGCTGGGCCTGGCCATCGGCCTGATCATGGTGGTCGAGATGGCTTTCGTGCTGGGCACCACCTGGGCCCAGGCCGGCCCGCAGGCGGTGCAGGCCGACGACTACAACAATGCCCGCACCCTGGGCGAGGTGATGTACAGCCAGTACGTCTTCGGCATCGAGGTGGGCGCCGTGCTGCTGCTGGTGGGCATGGTGGCGGCCATCGCGCTGACGCTGCGGCGCCGGCGCGACGTGCGCTACAACAACCCGTCCGAGGCCGTGCGCGTCAAGGCCAGCGAGCGTTTCCGCATGGTCAAGATGGCGCCCCAGGTCGAAAAGCCCGCCGAGCCGACCCCGCACGAGCAAGGCCCCGATGCCGTGGTCGAGCAGGCCGCGCCCAAGCCGGCGCCCGCCGCCCCCGCCCAAGGAGAAAAGAAATGACCTTGACGCTGCCCCATTTCCTGATCCTGGGCGCGATCCTGTTCGCCACCGGCGTGTTCGGCATCTTCCTGAACCGCCGCAACCTCATCATCCTGCTCATGTCCATCGAGCTGATGCTGCTGGCCGTGAACATGAACTTCGTGGCTTTCTCCACCTGGTTCGGCGATACCGCCGGGCAGGTGTTCGTGTTCTTCATCCTGACCGTGGCCGCCGCCGAGGCCGCCATCGGCCTGGCCATCCTGGTGCTGCTGTTCCGCAACCTGAACACGATCAACGTCGACGAACTCGACCGCCTGAAGGGCTGACGGGAACAAGAAGAACATGTCCAACGCATCTCTCTACCTGTTCATCGCCCTGGCTCCGCTGCTGGGCGCCATCCTCTCGGGCCTGTTCGGCACCGGGTTCCTGGGCCGGGCGGTCAGCCGCCGCGGCGCGCACCTGATCACCATCGCCCTGGTGGCGCTCTCGGCCATCGCCTCGGTCTACGTGCTGATGGACGTGCTGGCCGGCAACACCTTCGACGGCACGGTCTACACCTGGAGCCTGATCGGCCAGGCCAGCCTGGACATCGGCTTCCTGATCGATCCGCTCTCGGCCATGATGATGGTGGTGGTCACCTCGGTCTCGCTGATGGTGCACATCTACACCATCGGCTACATGGCCGACGATCCCGGCTACCAGCGCTTCTTCTCCTATATCTCGCTGTTCACCTTCTCCATGCTGATGCTGGTCATGTCCAACAACATGCTCCAGCTCTTCTTCGGCTGGGAGGCCGTGGGCCTGGTGTCCTACCTGCTGATCGGCTTCTGGTACACGCGCCCGACGGCCATCTTCGCCAACATGAAGGCCTTCCTGATCAACCGGGTGGGCGACTTCGGCTTCGTGCTGGGCATCGGCCTGCTGTTCGCCTACACCGGCTCGATGCACTATGGCGAGGTCTTTGCCCAGAGCGAGAAGCTGGCCGGCCTGAGCTTTCCCGGCACCGACTGGATGCTGCTGACCGTGGCCTGCATCTGCCTGTTCATCGGCGCGATGGGCAAGTCGGCCCAGGTGCCGCTGCACGCCTGGCTGCCCGACTCGATGGAAGGCCCCACGCCGATCTCGGCGCTGATCCACGCCGCCACCATGGTGACGGCGGGCATCTTCATGGTCGCGCGCTTCTCGCCGCTGTTCGAGCTCTCGGACACGGCCCTGTCCTTCATCATCGTGATCGGCGCCATCGGCGCGCTGTTCCTGGGCATCCTGGGCATCATCCAGAACGACATCAAGCGCGTGGTGGCCTATTCCACGCTGTCGCAGCTGGGCTACATGACCGTGGCGCTGGGCGCCTCGGCCTATTCCGTGGCCATCTTCCACCTGATGACCCACGCCTTCTTCAAGGCGCTGCTGTTCCTGGGCGCCGGCTCGGTCATCATCGGCATGCACCATGACCAGGACATCCGCAACATGGGCGGGCTGCGCAAGTACATGCCCATCACCTGGCTGACCTTCCTGCTGGGCACGCTGGCGCTGATCGGCACGCCGTTCTTCTCGGGCTTCTACTCCAAGGAGCACATCATCGAGGCGGCCGGCGCGGCCAACGTCTGGGGCGCGGGCTTTGCCTACTACGCCACGCTGATCGGCGTGTTCGTGACCTCGCTGTATTCCTTCCGGGTGTACTTCCTGGTCTTTCACGGCAAGGAGCGCTTCGACACCAGCGGGCATGGCCACGGGCACGGGCACGGGCATGATGCCCACGGCCACGACGACGGCCACGGCCATCATGGCGGCACGCCGCACGAGTCGCCCTGGGTGGTCACGCTGCCGCTGGTGCTGCTGGCCATCCCCTCGGTCATCATCGGCGCGGCGGTCATCGACCCGATGTTGTTCGGCGGCTTCTTCGACGGCGTGATCACCGTCCTGCCGGCACACCCGGCGATGGCGGAACTGGCCGCCCACTGGCACGACTGGATCGCCTACGGCCTGCACGCCTTCGTGACCGTGCCGTTCTGGCTGGCCCTGGCCGGCGCCGTGCTGGCCTGGTACTGCTACCTGGTCAACCCCAAGGTGCCGGCGGCCATCCACCGCAGCCTGTCGGGCGTGATCCGCGTGCTGGAGAACAAGTACTACGTCGACTGGATCAACGAGCAGGTCTTCGCGCGCGGCGCGCGCGTGCTGGGCCGCGGCCTGTGGCAAACGGGCGACCGCACGCTGATCGATGGCCTGGTGGTCAACGGCAGCGCCAAGGTGGTGGGCTGGTTCGCGGCGGCCAGCCGCCACCTGCAGTCCGGCTACATCTATCACTACGCGTTCGCGATGATCATCGGCATCATGGCTTTGGTTTCGTTCTTCGTGCTGGTTAAACACTGATGGCAAGCGAGATGGCATCCTCTAACTTTCCCTGGCTCACGCTTGCGATCCTGGTTCCCATCGCCTTCGGCCTGCTGGTGCTGGCGCTGGGCCGCGACGACAGGCCGGGCCTGACGCGCTGGCTGTCCCTGGCCGGCGCGGTGGCCGGCTTCCTGGTCACGATCCCGCTGTATACCGGCTTCGATCCCAGCACCGCCGAAATGCAGTTCGTCGAGCGCGTCTCGTGGATCGACACCTTCGCGGTGTTCTACCACCTGGGCATCGACGGCATCTCGCTGTGGTTCGTGCTGCTGACCGCCTTCGTCACCATCATCGTGGTGGTGGCCGGCTGGGAAGTCATCACCCAGCGCGTGGCCCAGTACATGGCCGCCTTCCTGATCCTGTCGGGCCTGATGGTGGGCGTGTTCGCGGCGCTGGACGGCCTGCTGTTCTACGTGTTCTTCGAGGCCACGCTGATCCCGATGTACATCATCGTGGGCGTGTGGGGCGGCCCGAACCGCGTGTACGCCGCCTTCAAGTTCTTCCTTTACACCCTGCTGGGCTCGCTGCTGACGCTGGTGGCCTTCATCTACCTGTGGCATGCCGCCGGCGGCTCCTTCGACATCCAGACCTGGCACACGCTGCCGCTGGGCATGACGGCCCAGGTGCTGATCTTCCTGGCCCTGCTGATGGCCTTCGCCGTCAAGGTGCCGATGTGGCCGGTGCATACCTGGCTGCCCGACGCCCACGTCGAGGCGCCCACCGGCGGCTCGGTGGTGCTGGCGGCCATCATGCTCAAGCTGGGCGCCTACGGCTTCCTGCGCTTTTCGCTGCCCATCGCGCCGGACGCCTCGCACAGCCTGGCCGGCCTGATGATCGCGCTGTCGCTGATCGCGGTGATCTACATCGGCCTGGTCGCCATCGTGCAGGAAGACATGAAGAAGCTGGTGGCCTATTCGTCGGTGGCCCACATGGGCTTCGTGACGCTGGGCTTTTTCATCTTCAACACGGCCGGCGTCGAAGGCGCCATCGTGCAGATGATCTCGCACGGCTTCGTCTCGGGCGCCATGTTCCTGTGCATCGGCGTGCTCTACGACCGCATGCACAGCCGCCTGATCGCCGACTACGGCGGCGTGGTCAACACCATGCCGCGCTTTGTCACCTTCTTCGTGCTGTTCTCCATGGCCAACAGCGGCCTGCCGGCCACCAGCGGCTTCGTGGGCGAATTCATGGTGATCATGGGCGCGGTCGAGTACAACTTCTGGATCGGTCTGCTGGCCGCCACCGCGCTGATCTTTGGCGCCGCCTATTCCCTGTGGATGGTCAAGCGCGTGGCGTTCGGCGAGATCGCCAACGAGCACGTGCGCCAGCTGCAGGACATCAACCGGCGCGAATTCGCCATGCTCGGCGTGCTGGCCCTGGCCGTGCTGTACATGGGTATCCATCCCAAGCCCTTCACCGACGTGATGCACGTCTCGGTCGAGGCGCTGCTGCAGCACGTTGCCATATCGAAACTGTAAGACTGGACCATCGATGCAATCCCAATTCGACTTCGCTCTGGCGACTCCCGAAATCGTCCTGCTGGTGGCAGGGCTGGCGATCCTGCTGATCGATGCCTTCAGCAATGATCCGGCGCGCAGGCTCACGCACGCGCTGTCGCTGGCCGTGCTGGCGGTGCTGACCGTCATCTCCCTGGTGCAATGGAATGCCGGCGTCGAAGGCGTCACCTTCCACGGGCTGTTCGTGACCGACGCGCTGGCGCACCTGCTCAAGGTCACGTCCTACCTGGCGGTGGCCGTCACGCTGATCTACGGCCGCCACTACGCCATGGCGCGCGACATGATGCGCGGCGGCGAGCTCTACGTGCTGACGCTGTTCGCCCTGCTGGGCCAGATGGTGATGATCTCGGCCGGCAACCTGGTGTCGGTCTACCTGGGCCTGGAGCTGATGTCGCTGGCCCTGTATGCCCTGATCGCCCTGCGCCGCGAGAACGTCGTGGCCACCGAGGCGGCGATGAAGTACTTCGTGCTGGGCGCGCTGGCATCGGGCTTCCTGCTCTACGGCATGTCGATGGTGTATGGCGCCACCGGCCACCTGGACCTGACCGAGATCGCCGACGCCATCGCGGCGGGCCAGACCGAGCAGATGGCGCTGGTCTTCGGCGTGGTGTTCCTGGTGGCGGGCCTGGCCTTCAAGCTGGGCGTGGTGCCTTTCCACATGTGGGTGCCCGACGTCTACCACGGCTCGCCCACCGCCGTCACGCTGGTGCTGGGCGCCGCGCCCAAGCTGGCCGCCTTCGCCATCACGCTGCGCCTGCTGGCCGAAAGCCTGCACGGCCTGGCGGCCGACTGGCAGCCCATGCTGATCATCCTGGCCGTGCTGTCGCTGGTCATCGGCAACCTGACCGCCATCGTGCAGACCAACTTCAAGCGCATGCTGGCCTATTCCAGCATCTCGCACATGGGCTTCGTGCTGCTGGGCCTGCTCTCGGGCGTGGTCGGCACCCAGTCCGACGGCGCGGCCGCGGCCTATGGCGCCTCGCTGTTCTACATGCTGGTCTACGTACTGACCACGCTGGGCGGCTTCGGCATGGTGCTGCTGATGTCGCGCGACGGCTTCGAATGCGACCGCATCGACGACCTGAAGGGCCTGAACCGCCGCAGCCCCTGGCATGCCGCCATCCTGCTGCTGCTAATGTTCTCGCTGGCGGGCCTGCCGCCGCTGGTGGGTTTCTATGCCAAGCTGGCCGTGCTGCAGGCGGTGGTCAACGCCGGCCATCTGTGGCTGGCCGTGACGGCGGTCATCCTGTCGCTGATCGGCGCCTTCTACTACCTGCGCGTGGTCAAGGTCATGTATTTCGACGAGCCCCAGGAAGGCGTGCCGGCGCTGTCGGCCACTTGCGTGCAGCGCGGCATCATGAGCGTGAACGGCGCGCTGATCCTGCTGCTGGGCATCCTGCCCGGCGGCCTGATGGCCGTGTCGGTGCAGGCCATCCGCACCTCGCTGTCGTTCTGACGGGCGGATGAACCAGACGCTGGCCATCTGGCTGCTGATCGGGCTGGCGCTGGTCTGCGCCAACCTGCCGTTCCTGACCGAGCGCGTCTTTGCCGTGCTGCCCTGGCGCCAGGGCGGCGCGCCGGCGCCCAAGCCTTTCTGGGTGCGGCTGGCCGAGCTGCTGGCCTTCTACCTGCTGGTCGGCCTGCTGGCCTTCGCCGTCGAGGCGCAGCTGGGCAACCGTTTCCGGCAGGGCTGGGAGTTCTACGCCATCACGTTTTCATTGTTCCTGGTGCTGGCGTATCCCGGCTTCGTGCTGCGGTACCTGGTGCGGCGCAGGCCAGCGCCGCGATCCTAGCGTGCGTCCCAGGCACTGTAGCCTGGGGCTTGAACCGCCGACCCTTGGATCCGGCGCCCGGACCTAGGTCTCGAACCAGTTGAGCACGCCGTCCAGGCCCGAGTGCGACAGCGCATAGCGGGTCTGCTCGCGCACCACCGGCTTGGCCCGGTAGGCCACCGAAATACCCGCCAGGCCCAGCATCTGCAGGTCGTTGGCGCCATCGCCGATGGCGATGATCTGTTCGTTGCGCGCGCCGTGGCGCTGGGCGAACTCGCGCAGGTGCAGCGCCTTGCCGTAGGCATCGACGATGTCGCCCAGCACGCGGCCGGTCAGCACGCCGTTGTCGATCTCCAGCACGTTGGCATGCGCCGCGTCCAGGCTCAGCCGCTCGCGCAGCCGGTCGGTGAAGTAGGTAAAGCCGCCCGAGACCAGCAGCACCTTCAGGCCGGCCGCATGGGCCTGCTCGACCAGTTTCTCGGCGCCGGGATTGAGCCTTAGCCTGTCTTCGTAGACGCGCTCGAGCGCCTCGGAGGGCGTGCCTTCGAGCAGCGCCACCCGGCGCCGCAGGCTTTCGCTGAAGTCCCTGATCTCGCCGCGCATGGCGGCCTCGGTGATGGCGGCCACCTGCGCCTTCTTGCCGATGAAGTCGGCGATCTCGTCGATGCACTCGATGTTGATGAGCGTCGAATCCATGTCCATGGCCAGCACCTTGTAGTCGGCCAGCCTGTGGCGCGCCGGCACATAGGCGTAGTCCACGCCGGCCTGGGCGCACCATTCCCGCACGTCGCGGCGGGTCTGCTCGTCGGTGGCCACGTCCGTCAGCCGCACGGCCGTGGCGTTGATGCGAAACGAGCCATTGGCCATGGCCACGGCGGCGGCCTGTTCAACGGCTTCGGCCGACAGGGCGGGGGATTGGACGACGAGGTGGGTGGTTTCGGAACTCATGGGACAGTGCGGCGGCGGAATGGAGAAAACGCGTCATCGTAGCAGGCGGCTGGCGCGTGCTGCTCGGCGTCTTGCGAATGTCGCGCCGCTGCGGCCAAAGGCGCCGGGCGGCCCTCAAGCCAGGGCGCGCAATACCGTCCTGACCGCGTCCACGCGCGCATTCAGGTCCGGCGCCTTGATCTCGACCTTCAGCTTGTCCTGGCCGGCCAGCCGCACATGCCGCTGCTTCTGCACCAGTTCGATGATGCGCACGGGGTCGACCGGCGCCTTGGGCTTGAACTGCAGCAGCGCCTGGCTTTCGCTGGCGTCGATCTTCTGCACGCCCAGCGGCTGGGCCGCCAGCCGCAGGCGGTGCGTGGCCAGCAGGGCGCGCGCCGCGTCGGGCAGCTTGCCGAAGCGGTCCACCAGCTCTTCCTGGATCTCGATCAGCGCGTCCTCGTCGGCGGCGTGCGACAGGCGCTTGTAGATGGCAAGGCGCGCATGCACGTCGCCGCAGTAGTCCGCCGGCAGCAGGGCGGGCAGGTGCAGGTTGACTTCGCAGCCGGCCGAGAACGGCGCGTCCAGGTCGGGCTCCTGGCCCGCCTTCAGGGCGCGCACGGCTTCGTTGAGCATCTCGTTGTACATGGAGAAGCCCACTTCCTGGATGTTGCCCGACTGCGCCTCGCCCAGCACCTCGCCGGTGCCGCGGATCTCCAGGTCGTGCATGGCCAGGTAAAAGCCCGATCCCAGCTCTTCCATGGCCTGGATGGCTTCCAGGCGCTTCTTGGCGTTGGAGGTGATGGCGTCCTCGCCCGGCGTGAGCAGATAGGCGTAGGCCTGGTGGTGCGAGCGGCCCACGCGTCCGCGCAGCTGGTGCAGCTGGGCCAGCCCGAAGCGGTCGGCGCGGTGGATGACGATGGTATTGGCGCTGGGCACGTCGATGCCCGTCTCGATGATGGTGGTGCACAGTAGCACGTTGAAGCGCTGCTGGTAGAAGGCCTTCATCACCTGCTCGAGCTCGCGCTCGGGCATCTGGCCGTGGGCCACGCCGATGCGCGCCTCGGGCACCAGTTCTTCCAGCCGGGCGCGCCGGTTGTGGATGGTCTCGACCTCGTTGTGCAGGAAATAGGCCTGGCCGCCGCGCTTGAGCTCGCGCAGCAGCGCCTCGCGGATGGTGCTGCCGTCCTCGCGCCGCACGAAGGTCTTGATGGCCAGGCGCTTTTGCGGCGCGGTGGCGATCACCGAGAAGTCGCGGATGCCTTCCAGCGACATGCCCAGCGTGCGGGGGATGGGCGTGGCGGTAAGCGTCAGCACGTCGACCTCGGCGCGCAGCGCCTTCAGGGCCTCCTTCTGGCGCACGCCGAAGCGGTGTTCTTCGTCGATGATGGTCAGGCCCAGCCGCTTGAACTTCACGTCCTTGGACAGCAGCTTGTGCGTGCCGATGACGATGTCCACCGTGCCGTTGTTGATGCCCTCGATGGTGGCGGCCACTTCCTTGGCAGAGCGAAAGCGCGAGAGCTCGACCACCTTGACCGGCCAGTCGGCGAAGCGGTCCGAGAAGGTCTGGGCATGCTGCTCGGCCAGCAGCGTGGTCGGGCACAGGATGGCCACCTGCTTGCCGTTGGCCACCGCCATGAAGGCCGCGCGCAGCGCGACCTCGGTCTTGCCGAAGCCCACGTCGCCGCAGACCAGGCGGTCCATGGGCCGCCCCGAGCTCATGTCCATCAGCACGGCCTGGATGGCGGCCGCCTGGTCGGGGGTTTCCTCGAAGCCGAAGCCTTCGGCGAACATCTCGTAGTCCGACAGCGGCAGCTTGAAGGCGTAGCCTTCTCGCGCGGCCCGCTTGGCGTACAGGTCCAGCAGTTCGGCGGCGGTGTCGCGCACCTGCCTGGCGGCCTTGCGGCGCGCCTTGTCCCACTGGCCCGAGCCCAGCTGGTGCAGCGGCGCGGCCTCCGGGTCGGCGCCGCTGTAGCGGGCGATCACGTGCAGCTGCGAGACCGGCACGTACAGCGTGCTGCCGTTGGCGTATTCCAGGTGCAGGAATTCCATCTCGCCTTCGCCCATGTCCATGCCGACCAGGCCGTGATAGCGGCCGATGCCGTGCTGCGCATGCACCACCGGATCGCCCGGGCGCAGCTCGGAGAGGTCGCGCACCATCGCCTCGACGTTGCTGGCGCGCTCCTGCACGCGCCTGCCGCGGCGGCTGCCGGCGTGGTCCGGATAGAGATCGGCCTCGGTCAGGAAAATGACCCCGCCGGCCGCCAGCGTGAAGCCGGCCGACAGCGAGGCGACGGTCAGGCCGAAGGGTTGCGGCGATTGCAGGAAGGCATCGATGGTTTCGGTCTGCACGTCCGGCGCCAGGCCGTGCTCGGCCAGCATCTGCGCCAGGGTTTCGCGCCGGCCCGCCGAGTCGGCGCACAGCAGCACGCGGCGCGCGTCGGCCTGGGCGCGCGCCGCTTCGACCAGCAGGCGCAGGCGGGCCAGCGGATCCTCGGCGCGGCGCTGCACCGCCGCGGCGGGAGCCGGGCCGAAGTCGGGATGGCGGGCCTGGGCATCGAGCGTCAGGCGGGCAAAGTCCTTGATGCGGCCGAACAGCGACTCGCCCGACAGGAACAGCAGTTCGGGCGCCAGCACCGGGCGCTCGCGATCGGCCTTCAGGAACTGATAGCGGGTGGCGGTGTCCTGGGCGAAACGGCGGATTGCATCGTCGGTGTCGCCCAGCGTGACGACCAGCGCCTGCGGATCGAGATAGTCGAACAGCGTGGCGGTCTCGTCGAAAAACAGCGGCAGGTAGTATTCGACCCCGGCGAAGGCGATGCCGTTGCCGATGTCGCGGTAGGGCGTGGCGCGCGAGGGATCGCCTTCGAACATTTCGCGAAAGCGCGCGCGAAACAGGTTGCGCGCCGCCTCGTCCATGGGAAATTCGCGCCCGGGCAGCAGCTGCACTTCGCGCACCGGGTACAGGCTGCGCTGGGTGTCCACGTCGAAGGCGCGGATGGATTCGACCTGGTCGTCGAACAGATCCAGCCGGTAGGGCAGCGCCGAGCCCATGGGAAACAGGTCGATCAGCCCGCCGCGCAGGCAGAATTCGCCCGGCGCGGTGACCTGGCTGACATGGGTGTAGTTGGCCAGCGTCAGTTGCGCGCGCAGCGCGGCCTCGTCCAGGGTCTCGCCCTGGCGGAAGGAAAAGGTATAGGCCGCCATGAAGCTTGGGGGCGGCAGCCGGTACAGCGCGGTGGTGACCGGCACCGTCAGCACGTCCACCGTTTTTTGCATCAGCGCGTGCAGCGCCTGCAGCCGCGCCGAGATCAGGTCCTGGTGCGGCGAGAAGCTGTCGTAGGGCAGGGTTTCCCAATCGGGCAGCTGGCGCACCCGAAGCTGCGGCGAGAACAGCAGGATCTCGTCGGCCAGGCGCTGGGCCTCCAGCGGCTCGGCGCTCAGGATGACCAGCGGCCGGGCGCTTTGCCGGGCGATGTCGGCCAGCCACCAGGCGTCGCCCGCGCCGGGCGGGCGCGGCTGGGCGTGGCGCAGGCCGGGCTTGAGGGCGGACAGGACGGCGGGGGTCGAAGGAACCGGATAGGCCGGCGCGGGCGGGGCAGGGGGGGCGGATGTGGACATTGCGTTGATGATTATAAAATCCCGACCCATGTCAGAACGAATCATCGCCATCGTGCCGGCCGCCGGCGTGGGCGCCCGGGCCAATTCCCAGGCCGGGCAGGCGCCCAAGCAATACCGGCTGCTGGCCGGCGAGGCGATGCTGCGCCATGCGGTCAAGGCCCTGCTGGCCGACCGGCGCATCGCCCAGGTGCGGGTCGCCGTGGCGCCGCAGGACGTGCGCGCCGACGCGGTGCTGGCCGGCCTGCCGCGCACGGTGGTGCGTCCGTGCGGGGGCGCCACGCGCGCCGATACGGTGCTCAACGCCTTGCGCGATGCCCAGCCGGGCGAGCAGGAATGGGTGCTGGTTCATGATGCGGCCCGTCCCGGCCTGCCCGCCGACGCGCTGGCGCGGCTGATCGACGCCTGCCTGTCCGACGGCACGGGCGGGCTGCTGGCCCTGCCCATGTCCGATACAGTCAAGCAGGGCCAGGCCCGCGTGGCGCGCACGGTGCCGCGCGAGGGGCTGTGGCTGGCCCAGACGCCGCAGATGTTTCGCGCCGGGGCGCTGCGCCAGGCCCTGCGCGGCGCGGCGCTCAGGGGCGCGGCCGTCACCGACGAGGCCGGCGCCATGGAGGCAATGGGCCATGCGCCCTTGCTGGTCAAGGGCTCGGCGCGCAATTTCAAGCTGACCTGGCCCGAGGATTTTGCTTTGATGGAGAAGTGGCTATGACGAGGCCGGGTGTGCCGTTCCGGGTGGGGCAGGGATTCGACGTGCATGCGCTGGTGCCCGACCGTGCGCTGATCATCGGCGGCGTGGCCATTCCCCACAGCCACGGGTTGCTGGGCCATTCCGATGCCGACGTGCTGCTGCACGCGGTCACCGACGCCATCCTGGGCGCGGCGGGGCTGGGAGACATCGGCCGGCATTTTCCGGATACGGACCCGGCCTACCGGGGGGCGGACAGCCGGGTGCTGCTGCGCCAGGCCTGCGCCAAGGTGGCCCAGGCCGGCTGGCAGGTGGTCAACGTGGATGCCACGGTGCATGCCCAGGCGCCCAAGATCGGCCCGCACGCCCCGGCCATGGTGGCGAACATCGCCGCCGACCTGGGCATCGACGCCCAGGCCGTCAACGTGAAGGCCAAGACCAACGAGCACCTGGGCTACCTGGGCCGCAAGGAAGGCATCGCGGCCACCGTGGTGGCCTTGATCGCCCGCGCCTGAGCGGCCGGCCGGGCCCCTATCAGTTCTTGCCCTGGGCGGCCAGGGCGAGCGCGGCGGCGTTGACCACGGCGGCGATGCGGCCCGCGTCGCGCAGCTGCTCGACCGTCAGGCCTTCCTTCTTGAGCAGCTCGTAGTGCGACTGCACGCAGAAGTGGCACTTGCCGATGATGGAGGCGGCCAGCGCGAACAGTTCGAAGCGCTTTTTCTCGACGCCGCCATGCGTGCCATAGGCGTTCATGCGCAGCTGCGCCGGCAGCGTCTTGAGCTGGGCGTCGCCGGTCATCTCCACATAGGGATACCAGGTGTTGTTCATGCCCATGAGCGCGGCGGCGGTCAGGGCGGCGTTGGCATCGGTCTCGGACAGGCCGCTCTTGAAGGCTTCGACCAGCGTGGTGCTGCGCGCGGCATAGGCCGCGGCCAGCGCCGTGCCCACGGCGTCTTCGGCGCTCAGGGTGGAGCGGGCGATGACCGCGTCCAGGTTAAGGCGGATATCCTTGGCCCAGTCCGGCAGCTGTTCTTTAATCGACGAGATAAATTCCATAGTTTTCACCTATAGGTTGGAGATGAAAAAACCCGGCAAGGCGCCGGCATGGCGGGAGCAGTCCCTGTTCCATGCCGGCTTCCTTCAGCCGGGTGCGGGCAATTACAGCGTCGCGCCGCCGACCGTGCGGTTGCAGGGGCACAGTTCGTCGGTTTGCAGGCCGTCCAGCAGGCGCAGGATTTCCTCGGGGCTGCGGCCCACGTTCAGGTTGTTGACCGAAACGTGCTGGATGACATTGTCCGGATCGACGATGAAGGTGGCGCGCAGGGCAACGCCGGCGCCCTTCTCGCGCACGCCCAGCTGGTCGATCAGCGAGCCGGTGGTGTCGCCGAACTGGTAGTGGCCCAGCTTGTTCAGGTCCGGGTGCTCACGGCGCCAGGCCAGCTTGACGAATTCGTTGTCGGTCGAGCCGCCCAGCAGCACGGCGTCGCGGTCTTCGAAATCCTTGGCCAGGCTGTTGAAGCCGACGATTTCGGTGGGGCAGACGAAAGTGAAGTCCTTCGGGTAGAAGTAGATGACCTTCCACTTGCCGGGGAACGAGCTTTCGGTGATGTCTTCGAACGCCGACACGCCGTTTTCTTCGTGCTGGTTGAAGCCGGGCTTGACGCCGACGACCTTGAAGGGCTCGAGTTTATCGCCTACGGTTTTCATTCAGGAACTCCTGTGTCTAGAGAGAGGGGCTGTCGCCAGCCCAAGAACCCACATTCTACGCTATGGGTTGTCGCTGTCTAATTGAAAATTTCTAAAACGGGCTTTGGGCAGCTCTATGCGCGCCGTCAGTCCGCCTTCCTCGCGCGAGATCAGGTGCAAGGCCCCGCCGACCTGCCCGAGCAGGCGGTCGACGATGGCCAGGCCCAGCCCGGCGCCGCTGACTCCCGTGCGCGCCACATCGCCCCGTGAGAACGGACGCAGCAGGCGCGGGATGTCGTCGGCGGCGATGCCGGGACCGCGGTCCGATACTTCTATCACAAGCGTATTACCTTCTGCTTGCACCGTCAGCGTGATGTAGGCGCGCCCGTCCAGCGACTTGCCGTAGCGCCGGGCGTTCTCGATGAGATTGCCCACCAGGCGCTTGAGATCCAGCGGCGTGATGCGCACGCGCTGGCCCGGCTCGATGTGGGCCTCGAGCTCGCCGCCGGTCGATTCGGTGTGGCTGCGCTCGCGCTCGTACAGCTCCGTGAGCACCTGCGAGACGTCGGTGGCCATCTGCGGCAGCGCGCCGGCCGGGCGGGCGTAGTCCATCAGCTGGCCGATGCTGTGATCGATCTGGGCCAGGTCCTCGTCGATGGCCTGGCGGGCTTCTTCGCTGACGCCGCTCATTTCGATCTCCAGGCGCATGCGCGCCAGCGGCGTGCGCAGGTCGTGCGAAATGCCGGCCAGCATCAGTTCGCGGTCGGCTTCGGTCTGGCGCAGGTCGCGCGCCATGCGGTTGAAGCTGGCGTTCAGTTCGCGGATCTCGGTCGGGCCGGTCTCCGGCAGGGCGGGCGGCGTCTCGCCGCGCGACAGGATCTGGGCGGCGCGTGCCAGGCGCGACAGGGGCCGGTTGACGAAGCCCACGCTGACGGCCGCGCCGATCAGCGACAGCAGCAGGGCCGCCGCGGCCCAGCCCAGCCATTCGATGCCGCCGGTCAGGCCGATCTGCTCGCGCTCGAAGACCAGCCAGTAGCGGTCCTCGTCGATCTGGAAGCTCACCCAGAAGCCCGGCACCCGGTTGACCGACCAGGCCAGCAGGGTGTCGGGGCCGAAGCGCGCGCTGATGTGCGCGGCGACCTGCTGCCAGTAGCTGTTGGCCGGCAGCGGCTCGACCACGTCGTCGACGGCGCGGGGATAGACCTGTATGCCCTCGTTGGTGGCCAGGTCCAGCAGCATCTTGCTGCGGTTGGTGTCGGAGGAATAGACGAGCGCGGTCCGCGTGATGTTCACCGTGGTGACCACCCGCTGACCCATCTGGCTGGCGCGAGGCCCCATTTCCATGCTGAAAAAGACCTGCAGCCAGGCAACCAGGCTCAGGCCCATCAGGGCAGCCAGCAAAAGAAAGGTTCGGCTGAAAAGCCCCAGTCTCAGGCGTTGAGCCAGGGCACGCCGGGCCGAGGAGCGTCGCGAGGCGGCGTGGCGCGTTGCCGCGCCGGCCGCGCTCGACCGGCTATCAGCCACCGCCGTCCGGCACGAATACGTAGCCCAGGCCCCAGACCGTCTGGATGAACACCGGCTTGGAAGGATTCGGCTCGATCAGCTTGCGCAGGCGGGAGATCTGCACGTCCAGGCTGCGGTCGAAGGCTTCGTACTCGCGCCCGCGCGCCAGCTCCATCAGCTTGTCCCGCGAGAGCGGGATCTTGGGATGGCGGGCAAAGACCTTGAGCACGGAGAATTCGCCCGTGGTGATGGGCACCGTCTCGCCGTTGCGCATGAGCGTGCGGGTCGAAAGGTTGAGCGTATACGGGCCGAAGGCGATCGACTCGTTTTCCTGGCTGGGCGCGCCGGGGTGCTCCTCGGTGCCGCGGCGGCGAAGGATGGCGTTGATGCGCGCGAGCAGTTCGCGCGGGTTGAAAGGCTTGGACAGGTAGTCGTCCGCGCCCATTTCCAGGCCGACGATACGGTCGATTTCCTCGGCCTTGGCGGTCAGCATGATGATGGGCGTGTTGTCGTGTCCCCCACGCAGCCGGCGGCAGATGGACAGGCCGTCCTCCCCCGGCAGCATGAGATCCAGGACCAGGAGGTCAAAGTGTTCCCGCTGCCAGAGTTTGCCCATTTCCTTGGCATCTTCAGCCACGAACACGTTGAATCCCTGTTCCGAGAGATAGCGCCGCAGCAGGTCGCGCAGGCGGGGGTCATCGTCGACGACGAGGACTTTACGGGAGGGGTTGGGGGTCTGAGTATTCATGGGCGCAAATGTAACAGTGGCGCGAAACGACCGCTAGTGGGTGTTCGCAAAATATTACACAAAGCAGGTAACGGTAGAAAAGACGCGTTTTTTCAGTAACGTAGGCGAATTTTGCGGGCCTGCGGCGGGGCCGGTTCGGCTTTCTCTTTACAATGGCATGCCATGGAATTTGCCCTGCTTGCCCTGGAAACTTCGTCGTCGCGCTGCGGCGTGGCCCTGCTGTGCGCGCAGCAGTCGCAGCCGGCGCGGCTGGCCGTGCGCGAACACGAGGGCACGCAGGAGCACGCCGAACGCCTGCTGCCCATGGCGCAGGCCCTGCTGGACGAGGCCGGCCTGGCGCGCGGGCAGCTCGGCGCCGTGGCCTTCGGCCAGGGCCCGGGGGGGTTTACCGGCCTGCGCGTGGCCTGCGGCGTGGCCCAGGGGCTGGCCTACGCGCTGGACGTGCCGGTGCTGCCGATCGGCTCGCACGAGTCGGTCGCCGCCCAGACGGCGGCCGCGGCGGGCCAATGCGTGGCGGTCGCGCTCGATGCCCGGATGGACGAGGTCTACCTGGCCGTGCTGCGACGCGGCGACGATCCCTGGCGCTGGCAGACCCTGCTTGCGCCGGTCCTGATCCCGGCCAGCCAGGCCGTGCCCTGGGTGCGCGGACAACTGCCTGGCTGGAGCGTCGATGCGGGCCTGCCCGTGCTGGCCGCCGGCGATGCCTGGACGGCCTATGCGGCAGCGATGCCGCTGCCCGATGGCTGGCAGGCCGATGCGGCGCTGCGGCCCGATGCCGCCTCGGTGGCGCGCCTGGCCCTGGCGGCATGGCAGCGGGGCGAGCGGCTGGCTCCCGAGCTTGCCGCGCCGCTGTACGTGCGCGACAAAGTGGCCTTCACCACCGCCGAGCGCGAGCGCGGCGAAGGCGGCAACCCGCGCGCCAGCCTGCCGCCGGCCGGCTGGCCGGCGTGCGGCGGGGCGGGCCGGCTCCAGCCCATGACCGCCGCGGACCTGGACGAGGTCGCCGCGCTGGAGCAGTCCGTGCAGGCGTTTCCCTGGACGCGCGGCAATTTCGCCGATGCCTTGCAGGCCGGCTACGAGGCCTGGGCGATGCGCGACGAGCACGGGCTGGCGGGTTTTTACATCAGCATGCCGGCGCCCGACCTGGCCCACCTGCTGGTCATCGCGGTGCGCCGCGATGCACAGGGACGCGGCCTGGGCGGCGCCTTGCTGGCCCATTGCGAGGCCCAGGCGCGGGGGCGCGGCCTGGATGCCCTGCTGCTCGAGGTCCGTCCTTCCAACGCCCGGGCGCGCGCCTTTTATGCGGCGCAAGGCTTCGTGCAGATAGGCCTGCGCCGCGGCTACTACCCGGCCGCCCACGGCCAGCGCGAGGACGCGCTGGTGCTGCGCAAGGACCTGTCCGGGCCTGGCGCCGGGGCTGCGCCATGAACCTGCCCGATGCCGACGTGTTTCCGGTTCCGGCTGTGCAGCCCAGCGCGCTGCAGCGGATATGGCTGCGCGAGCTGGGCGTGGAAAAGCACTGGCTGCCGCCGGCTCCAGCCAGGGCGCCAGCGCCCGGCGCCGACCCGTGCGCCGCGCAGCCTGCCGCGCAGCCCGGCAAGGCCGGCCCCGCCGCTGCCCCGGCATCCGCTCCCGGGCCTGGCGGCCCGGCGCGGCTGGCGCCGCCCGTGCAGGCGCCGGCCGGCATCCAGGCCGGCCGCGTGCCGGCCAAGCCTTCCGCGCCTTCCAAGCCGGCGGCCGAGGGCGAGGCTGCCCGGCAAACCGCCCAGCTGGCGGCCCAGTCCGATTTCGACCAGCTGCGCGAGCATGTGCTGGCCTGCACGGCTTGCGGCCTGTGCCAGGGGCGCAAGCAGGCCGTCTACGGCGTGGGCGTGCGCCAGGCCACCTGGATGGTGGTGGGAGAGGCGCCCGGCGAACAGGAAGACCGCAAGGGAGAGCCTTTCGTGGGCCGCTCCGGCCAACTGCTCGACGCCATGCTGGCCTCGGTGGGCAAAAGCCGGGCCAGCAACGTGTTCATCGCCAACGTCATCAAGTGCCGCCCGCCGGGCAACCGCAACCCGCGGCCCGAGGAAATCGCGGCCTGCAGTCCCTACCTGATGCGCCAGATCGAGCTGCTCAAGCCCGAACGCCTCCTGGTGCTGGGCCGTTTCGCGGCCCAGACCCTGCTGCGCACCGACGCGCCCATCGGAAGCCTGCGCGGGCGCGTGCATACCCTGGATACGCCGGACGGGCGACAGGTGCCGCTGGTGGTGAGCTATCACCCCGCCTACCTGCTGCGCAGCCCCTTGGAAAAAGCCAAGGCCTGGCAGGACCTGAGGCTGGCCGCGTCGTTGATGTAGCCAGGGGCCGAGCGGAACCAGCGCTCGGCCGCATCCATGCCGGTAGCGCCGCTCCCGCGCCACCCGCCTCGGCGGGCGTTCCCAGGTCAACCTGGCCCCCCGCCGCAACGACACAAGCGGGAAAGCCGCGTCAGAGCGCCTTCCCGTGCCCTTCCTGCCCGATCTGCTCATGCAGCGTGGGGTCGGCCTGCAGGTTGCGGCGGCTCCAGCGCATCACCAGCAGCATCAGGCAGCTGACCAGCAGGCCGAAGATGACGATGATCACGTTGATGTGCAGGTCCAGCCACAGCATCAGCGTGTAGCAGGCCACCATCAGCAGGATGTTGAGCTGTTCGTTGAAGTTCTGCACCGCGATCGAGTGTCCCGCCGAGAGCAGCACGTGCCCGCGGTGCTGCAGCAGGGCGTTCATGGGCACCACGAAATAGCCCGCCAGGCCGCCGGTGGCCAGCAGCAGCAGGTAGACGCTCCAGGTCGAATGCACGAAGGGCATGAGCATGACCACGGCGCCCATCAGCGCGCCCATGGGCAGCACGCACAGGGCGCGGCGCAGCGGGATGCGTCCGGCCAGGATCGAACCGATGACGGTGCCCACGGCGGCCACGCCCATCAGGATGGAAGCCTGGTCCAGCCGGTAGCCCAGGTGCGCGCGGCCCCATTCGATGACGATCAGCTGCAAGGTGGCGCCCGCGCCCCAGAACAGGGTGGTGACGGCCAGCGAGATCTGGCCCAGCTTGTCGCGCCACAGGATGCGCACGTAGCCGGCGAAGGTCAGCATCAGCTTGACCGGATGCTTCTGCTGGGGCGGGTAGGTGATGTGGGTATGCGGGATGAGCAGGTTGCAGGCGGCCGCGGCCAGGTAGACGAAGGCGATGACCAGGATCGCGGCCTCGGCGGGGGTGCCCACCAGGCTGTTGATCCAGGGGTGCGACAGCAGCCAGGCCGAGACCTGGGGCGAAATCAGCGCGCCGCCCAGCACGGTGCCCAGGATGATGGAGATGACGGTCAGCCCTTCGATCCAGCTATTGCCCTTGACCAGCATGGCCGGCGGCAGCATTTCGGTGACGATGCCGTACTTGGCCGGCGAGTAGGCGGCCGCGCCCACCCCGACGATGGCATAGGCGGCGCAGACCAGATAGGTTTGCCCGGTGGCGGAGAGTCCGAAGCCGGCGTAGGCGAACATGAGCAGGCAGCCGGCGACCTTCAGCGCATTGGTCGCGAACATGACGCGGCCCTTGGGATACGAGTCGGCGAAGGCGCCCACGAACGCCGCCAGCAGGACATACGACAACGCGAAGCACCATTTCATGGCGGGCGTCATCCAATCGGGGCCTTGCAGTTCCTGGATGAGGGCGACCGCGGCGATGAACAGCGCGTTGTCGGCCAGCGACGACAGCGCCTGGGCGGCCATGACCAGGTAAAAGCCTCGTTTCAAGCGGGGGTCCTCCGAGTGGGGTCTCGTCTCGGTCGAGCGCGGCCGTGCGGCGCGCCGTGCGGGGGCAATCTTAGCCGGGCAGTATAGCCCGCGCGGCAGGGCCCTTCCGCCTGCATCGCGGGCGCGGCGGACAGGGGCCGGGCCTGGGGTATCATTAACCGGTAACGGCCCGGATGGGCCGATTTTTAATCCCGATCGCGCGGCCCGTGCCGCGCACCGCAGAGCGAACCAGACCCTGTCACCGTGCGCCTGACCCAGATCAAACTCGCCGGCTTCAAGTCCTTCGTCGACCCCACCACCATCCCCGTGCCCAGCCAGCTGGTCGGCGTGGTGGGGCCCAACGGCTGCGGCAAGTCCAACATCATCGACGCCGTGCGCTGGGTGCTGGGCGAGACCCGCGCCTCCGAGCTGCGCGGCGAGTCCATGCAGGACGTCATCTTCAACGGCTCGGGCCAGCGCAAGCCCGCCGCGCGCGCCTCGGTCGAGCTGGTGTTCGACAACAGCGAAGGCCGCGCCGCCGGCCAGTGGAGCACCTATGCCGAGATCGCGGTGCGGCGGGTGCTCACGCGCGACGGCACCAGCAGCTATTTCCTGAACAACCAGCAGGTCCGGCGCCGCGACATCCACGACATCTTCCTGGGCACCGGCCTGGGCTCGCGCGGCTACGCCATCATCGGCCAGGGCATGATCAACCGGCTGATCGAGGCCAAGCCCGAAGAGCTGCGGGTCTATCTCGAAGAGGCGGCCGGCGTCTCGCGCTACAAGGAGCGCCGCCGCGAAACCGAGAACCGCCTGGCCGATACCCGCGAGAACCTGGTGCGCGTCGAGGACATCCTGCGCGAGCTGGGCGGGCAGCTGGAAAAGCTCGAGTCGCAGGCCGAGGTGGCGCGCCAGTACCGCGAGCTGCAGGCCGATGGCGAGCGCAAGCAGCACCTGCTCTGGTACCTGAAAGAGGCCGCCGCCATCAAGGAGCGCGACCAGAAGGCGCGCGAGATCGAGCAGGCGCAGAACGAGCTGGAGGCGGCCATCGCGGCGCTGCGCTCGGACGAGGCCCAGCTCGAATCGCGCCGGCAGGCGCACTACGCCGCCGGCGACGCCGTGCATGCCGCGCAGGGCGCCTTGTACGAAGCCAATGCGCTGGTCAATACCCTGGAGGCCGAGATCCGCCACGTGGTGGATTCGCGCAACCGGCTGCAGGCGCGCCGCACGCAGCTGCAGGAGCAGATTGCCGACTGGCAGGCCCAGCAGACCCATTGCACCGAGCAGATCGCCCAGTCGGAGGAAGAGCTGGCCGAAGGCGCGGCGCGCGCCGAGGCCAGCCAGGCCGCCGCTTTCGACGCCCAGGCCCTGCTGCCCGATATCGAGAACCGCGTGCGGGCCGCGGCCGCCTCGCGCGACGAGATGCGCAGCGCCCTGGCGCGGGTCGAGCAAAGCCTGGCCCTGGCCGCGCAGACGCAGCGCGAATCCGACCGCCAGCTGCAGCACCTGGAGCAGCGGCGCGAGCGGCTCGAACAGGAGCTGCGCGAGCTGCACAGCCCGGATCCGGCCCGCATCGAGCAGCTGGCCGGCGAGAAGGCCATGCTGGAGGACCAGCTGGCCGAAGCCCAGGAGGCCCTGGCCACGCTGGAGGCCAGGGTGCCCGAGGCCGATGCCCGGCGCAGCCAGGCTCAGCAGGCCGCGCAGGCCGAGGCGCAGTCGCTGGCCCGGCTGGAAGCCCGGCTTTCGGCCTTGGCCAAGCTGCAGGAAGACGTGCAGAAACAGGGGGCGCTGGAGCCCTGGCTGGCCAAGCACGAGCTGGGCAGCCTGGCGCGCCTGTGGCAGAAGCTGCATATCGAGCCGGGCTGGGAAACCGCCCTTGAATCCGTGCTGCGCGAGCGCATGGCCGGCCTGGAGGTGCGCAGCCTGGATTGGGCGCGCGCCTTTGCCGAAGACGCCCCGCCTGCGCGGCTGGCCTTCTATCAGCTGCCCGTGCCGGCCGCCGCCGCGCCGGCCGAGCCCGGGCTGGCGCCGCTGTCCGGCTTGCTGCGTATCAGCGACCCGCAGTTGCGCACGCTGCTTAACGCATGGCTGCGCAATGTCTATACGGCCGACGACCTGGCCCAGGCCCTGGCCGCGCGCGCCAGCCTGCCCGACGGGGCGGTGCTGGTGCTCAAGAGCGGCCACCTGGTCGATGCGCACAGCGTGCGTTTCTATGCCGCCGATTCAGAGCAGGCCGGGCTGCTGGCGCGCCAGCAGGAGATCGAGAACCTGCAGCGCGAGGTCCGGGCCCAGCAATTGATCGCCGACCAGTCGCGCAGCGCCGTGGCGCGCGCCGAGGCCGATTGGCAGAACGTCTCGCAGTCGCTGGGCCCGGCGCGCCAGCGCGTCTCGGAGGTCACCACCCGGCTGCACGACATCCAGCTCGAATATTCGCGCCTGCAGCAGCAGGCTCAGCAGTCGGGCGAGCGTGCCGCGCGGCTGCGCGAAGACCTGGCCGAGCTTTCGGCGCAGCAGGAGGAGCTGCGGGCCGCGCGGGAAGAGGCCGAGGCCCGCTTCGAGACCCTGGACCAGGAGCTGGCCGAGCAGCAATCGCAGTTCGCCGAGGCCGAAATGGCCGGCGAGGCCCTGGCCGCCGAGGCGGACCAGGCCCGCTCCCGCCTGCGCGAGCTCGAGCGCAGCGCCCAGGAGGCCGAGTTTGCCGAGCGCGGCATCCGCGCGCGCATCGTCGAATTGCAGCGCAACCAGCAACTGGCGGCCGAGCAGGCGCGCCGTGCCGGCGCCGAGCTCGAGCAGCTCGAATCCGAGCTGGCCGCCCTGGACGCCTCGGCCGCGCAGGCCGGCCTGCAGGATGCGCTCGAATCGCGCGCCGAGCGCGAGGAAACCCTGGCCCGCGCCCGTATCGAGCTCGATACCCTGGCGGCGCAATTGCGCGAAGCCGACGAAGAGCGCCTGCAGCGCGAGCGTTCGCTCGAACCGCGCCGCGCCCGCATCACCGAGCTGCAGCTGCAGGAGCAGGCCGCGCGCCTGGCCGTGGAGCAATATGCCGAACAGCTCGAGTCGCGCCAGGTCGACCGGGCGGCGCTGGCCGCCGACCTGGCGTCCCTGGACGATTCCTGGCGGCGGGTGGGCTGGCTGCAATCCGAGGTCCAGCGCATCTCGCGCCAGATCGATTCCCTCGGTTCGGTCAACCTGGCGGCGCTGGACGAACTGAACAGCGCCCGCGAGCGCAAGGGTTTCCTCGATTCGCAGCACAGCGACCTGAACGCCGCCATCGAGACGCTGGAGGACGCGATCCGCAAGATCGACCGCGAAACCCGGCAGCTGCTGCAGGAAACCTTCGAGACGGTCAACGGCCATTTCGGCGAGCTGTTCCCGCGCCTGTTCGGCGGGGGCGAGGCGCGCCTGACCATGACCGGCGAGGAAATCCTCGATGCCGGGGTGCAGGTCATGGCGCAGCCGCCGGGCAAGCGCAACAGCACCATCCACCTGCTCTCGGGCGGCGAGAAGGCGCTGACCGCCACCGCGCTGGTGTTCGCGCTGTTCAAGCTGAACCCCGCGCCGTTCTGCCTGCTGGACGAGGTCGATGCGCCGCTGGACGACGCCAATACCGAGCGTTACGCCAAGCTGGTAGGCAGCATGAGCGAGCAGACCCAGTTCCTGTTCATCTCGCACAACAAGATCGCGATGCAGATGGCCAAGCAACTGGTGGGCGTCACCATGCAGGAACAAGGCGTTTCGCGTATTGTGGCGGTTGACATCGACTCTGCCGTGCAGTGGGCGGCAGAGGCGGCATAAGGCTGGATGCGCCGCGCGCATCGGCCAAGGCCAAGGCCAGGTCCCTGCGCTGCCGGTTGCGGAGTTGAATAGATGAGTGATTTGCAGATCGGACTGATCCTACTGGGCGTGCTGCTCATTGCCCTGGTGCTGGGCTTTAATTGGTGGCAGGACCGCCGCGCCCGCCAGCGCATGCAGGCGCATTTCCCGGCATCCGAACACGATCCGCTGCTGGGCGCGGGCACGGCCGGCGGCGCTGCGGCGCCGGGCCAGCGCCGCGAGCCGGGCCTGGGCGTGGCCCACTATGCCGAAGACGGTGCGCCCGGCGCGCACGAGCCGGCCGCCGACGATCCCGAAGAGGCCGATGCCAGCAGCGAAGTGGTCATCGACCTGGCATTTCCCGCGCCCGTGCCGGCGGCCGAACTCATGGCCGCGCTGCAATCGATGCGCCATGCCGGCCGCAAGCCGGTGCGCGTCTTTGCCGAGACCGACCAGGGCCGCCACCGCGCGCGGCTGCGCCCGGGCGAGCACTACGTTTCCATGCAGATCGCCGTGCTGCTGGCCAATCGCAGCGGTCCGCTAAGCGCCATCGAATGGTCGCAGGCCTGGGCGCGCGCCCAGGACCTGGCCGAACGCTTCGAGGCCACCATCGAGGGGCCGGAGCAACAGGCCGTGCTCGAGCGCGCGGCCAAGCTGGACGATACCTGCGCCGCCCTGGACACGCAGGTGGGCCTGACGCTCATGCTGGGCGCGGCCAGGCCCCTGGCCCACGTGCTGCGGGCCGCCCAGGAGATCGGCTTCGTCCCGCAAGGCCAGCGCCTGGCCTGGCTTTCGGACGAGGGGCTGGCCCGTTTCACCTTGTCGCGCGCCGATGGCCAGCCCTTGGGCGAGGACGGGCAGGGCAGCGTCGAGCGCATGAGCCTGCTGCTGGACGTGCCCTGCAGCCCGCCCGATCCGCAGCCCTTCGGCCGCATGGTCAAGGTGGGCCGCGAACTGGCCGCGCGCCTGGATGCCGAACTGGTGGACGACCAGGGCCGTCCCCTGCAGGACGGCGCCGAGGCCGGCATCGACGAGCGCCTGCAGGTGCTCTATACCCAGCTCGAGCAGGCCGGCCTGCCGGCGGCCAGTGCGCGCGCGCTGCGGGTCTTCTCGTGAGCGGCAGGCAGCAGACGCCCGCCGGCGCGCCGGCGGCGGGTAACCCGTCGTCCGATGGATCTTCGCGCGACGGTTCGCCCCCCGCAGATCCTTCTCAGCAGGCGGCGCGCCTGCGTGCCCAGATCGAGCATCACAATCATCTGTACTATGTCCTGGACGCCCCGCAGATCACGGACGGCGAATACGATGCGCTGATGCGCCAGCTGCAGGCGCTGGAGGCGGAACATCCCGAGCTGGTCTCGCCCGAGTCGCCGACCCAGCGGGTAGGCGCCGCGCCGGTCCAGGCCTTCGGCACCGTCACCCATGCCGTGCCCATGCTGTCGCTGGGCAACGCCTTCAGCGAGGAAGACGTGCTGGCCTTCGCGCAGCGGGTGGCCGAGACGCTGCGCCGCGCCGGCATGCTGGACGAGCAGGACGAGCCTGACTATTTCTGCGAGCCCAAGCTCGACGGCCTGGCGGTCAGCCTGCGCTACGAGGACGGCAGGCTGGCGCAGGCGGCCACGCGCGGCGATGGCGCCACCGGCGAGGACATCACCAGCAACATCCGCACCATCAAGTCCATTCCCCTGGTGTTGCGCGGGCCGGCCCCGCGTGTGCTCGAGGTGCGCGGCGAGGTTTTCATGAACCGCGCCGAGTTCGAAAAGCTCAACGACGCGCAGCGCGAGCGCGGCGAGAAGATCTTCGTCAATCCTCGCAATGCCGCGGCCGGCAGCCTGCGCCAGCTCGATCCGCGCATCACGGCGCGCCGGCCCTTGCGCTTTTTCGCCTATGGCTGGGGCGTGGTGCAGGACCTGCCCGCGCAGGAGCCGGGCCAGTTCAGCGAGGCCTTGCCCGGCACGCGGGCCACCGCCGCCTTGCCGCGCGAGTCGCATGGCGGCATGCTGGCCTGGCTGCATGAACTGGGCTTGCCGGTCAATCGCCAGCACAACGCGCTGGTGCGCGGCGCGGCGGGCCTGCTGGACTACTACGCCCGCATCGGGCAGGCCCGCCGCGGCCTGCCTTACGACATCGACGGCGTGGTCTACAAGCTGGACGGGCTGGCCGCGCAGAAGGTGCTGGGCTTCGTCTCGCGCTCGCCGCGCTTTGCGGTGGCGCACAAGTTCCCGGCCGAAGAGGCCACCACCGTGCTGCAGGCCATCGAGGTGCAGGTGGGCCGCACCGGCGCGATCACGCCGGTGGCCCGGCTAGAGCCGGTCTTCGTGGGCGGGGTTACCGTCACCAACGCCACCTTGCACAACGAGGACGAGATCCTGCGCAAGGACGTGCGCATCGGCGATACCGTGATCGTGCGGCGCGCCGGCGACGTGATTCCCGAAGTGGTGGGGCCGGTGCTGGAGAAGCGGCCCGCCGGTGCCGGGCTGTTCCGCATGCTGGCTCATTGCCCTGTGTGCGAGTCGGCCATCGAGCGGCCCGAGGGCGAGGCGGTATCGCGCTGCACCGGCGGGCTGTTCTGCGCGGCCCAGCGCAAGCAGTCGCTGCTGCACGCCGCCGGACGCAAGGCGCTGGACATCGAGGGGCTGGGCGAAAAACTGGTGGACCAGCTGGTCGACAGCGGCCGGGTCAAATCCCTGGCCGACCTGTTCACCTTGACGGCCGACGAACTGGCCGGGTACGAGCGCATGGGCCGCAAGTCGGCCGAGAACCTGGTGGCCGCCCTGGACAAGGCGCGCCGGCCCACGCTGGGCCGGCTGCTATTTGCCCTGGGCATCCGCCATGTGGGCGAGACGACCGCGCGCGACACGGCCCGGCATTTCGGCTCGCTGGAAAAAATCATGCAGGCCAGCGAGCAAGAGATGCTGGCCGTGCCCGACGTGGGGCCGGTGGTGGCGGGCTCGCTGCACCGCTTCTTTCAGGAACCGCACAACCGGGAGATCGTCGCGGCCCTGCTCGAGCAAGGCGTGGCGCCGCAGGCCGAGGCGGCCGCCCAAGGCAGCTCGCTGGCCGGCAAGACGCTGGTGCTGACCGGCACGCTGCCCACCTGGACGCGCGAGCAGGCCACCCGCCACATCATGGATGCCGGGGGCAAGGTCAGCGGTTCGGTTTCCAGGAAGACCGCCTACCTGGTGGCCGGCGAGGAAGCCGGCAGCAAACTGACCAAGGCCCAGGAGCTGGGCGTGCCCGTGCTGGACGAGGACGGCCTGAAGCAGCTGCTGGGCCTGGACTGAGCCGGTTCGCGCGGCCCTTCAGGGCCGCGCGGGCGGCACTTTACTGGATCTTGGCCTTGCTGCGCAGCTCTTGCTGGTAGTTGGCCAGGGCTTGCTGGCGCAGCATTTCTTCGAGCTGGGGACGGACTTGGTCCAGCGGCGGGAACTCGACGGGGCGGGTGTCCTCGACCTGGATGACGTGCCAGCCGAACTGCGTCTGCACCGGCTTGGCGCTGACCTGGCCCTTCTTGAGCGAGGTGACCGCCTGGGCGAACGGCTGCACGTAGTTCGAGGGCGGGGCCCAGCCCAGGTCGCCGCCGCGCTCGGCGCTGCCCGGATCCTTGGAGTGCTTGCTGGCCAGGTCTTCGAACTTGGCCTTCTTGCCGTTGATCTGCGCGGTCAGGTCGTTGGCGAGCTTTTCGTCCTCGACCAGGATGTGGCGCACCTTGTATTCCTGCTGGTCGCCTTGCTCGCCCTTGAGCTTGTCGTACTCGGCCTTGACCTGGGCATCGGTGACCGGGTTCTTTTCCAGGTAGTCGGCCATCAGGGCGCGCACCAGGATGCCCTGGCGGGCCAGTTCGAGCTCGGTCTGCACCGAAGCCTGCTTGGGGATGCCCTGCTGCTCGGCGGCCTGGATCAGCACCTGGCGGTTGATCATCTCCTGCTTGACCTGCTCGCGCAGCTGGGGCGAGTCGGCGGCGCCCTGCGACACCAGCAGGGTCACGAACTCATCGATGTTCTTCTGCGTGATGGGCTTGCCGTTGACGGTGGCGACGTTCTGGGCGTGCAACGGTGCCGCGACGGCAATCGTCGCCGCCAGCATGGCGAGTCGTTTCATGATGGGGAGACTTCCTTAGAGGGTGCCTGGGCATGCAGCGCCAGTGCATGAATGGGATAAGGGATCAGATCCTGCAATTGATCATACACCAGCCTATGGCGCGCCACCGGGGGCAGGCCGGCAAAGCAGTCTGCCACGATGCGCACGCGGAAATGGCTGGCGCCGCCGGCCGCGCCGGCATGGCCGGCATGCAGGTGCGACTCGTCTTCGATGTCCAGCGACTGCGGCGCCAGGGCCGCCAGGCGCTCGCGCAGCAGCGCGATGCGTTGTTCGTTCATGGCCGGCGCTCCGTCTCGGTGGATTCGCCGGGCGACTGCATGTGCCGGCCCAGCCACAGAGACTGGATCACCACGAAGGCCAGCAGCAGCACGGTCAGCCCGAAGACCTTGAAGTTGACCCATTGCGCTTCGGAAAAATAGCCGGAGAACGCCACGAACAGGTTGAGCACGCCGGCGGCCAGGAAAAAGACGGCCCAGCTGGCGTTGAAGCGGTCCCAGATGGCGTCGGGCATCTGGATCTTGGCGCCCAGCAGCTTGCGCAGCAGGTTGCGGCCCGTGAACAGGCGCGCGCCCAGGAGCACGGCGCCGAACACCCAATACAGCACGGTGGGCTTCCACTTGATGAAGGCCTCGTCGTGCAGCAGCAGCGTGGCGCCGCCAAAGAACACGATCACGCCCAGGTTGATCCAGTGCATGGTCTCGATGGGCTGGCGCCGCAGCTTGAGCCAGAGGATCTGCGCCACCCCGGCGGCCATGGCCGCGCCGGTTGCCACGTAGATATCGGCGTAGCGGTACGCGATGAAGAACAGGATCAGCGGGAAAAGGTCGAAAAGAAACTTCTTCATCGGGCGGGGGGCGTCTGTTCGGGTTCGAAAGTCATGGACAGCGAGTTGATGCAATAGCGCAGTCCGGTGGGAGGCGGGCCGTCGGGAAAGACGTGGCCCAGGTGCGCATCGCAGATATTGCACAGCACTTCGGTGCGCACCATGCCGTGGCTGGTGTCGATTTCCTCGCGCACGCGCGCCGGGTCGATCGGCTCGAAATAGCTGGGCCAGCCGCAGCCGGCGTCGAACTTGGTGTCCGAGGCGAACAGCGCCGTGCCGCAGCCCACGCAGCGGTAGATGCCCGGCTCGGTGGTGTCCCAGTAGCGGCCGGTGAAGGCGCGCTCGGTGCCTTTCTGGCGGGTGACGTAGTATTGCTCGGGGCTGAGCTGGCGGCGCCACTCTTCATCGGTCTTGCGTATTTTTTCCATGCTTTGCGCCTGGTCCGGAAAAAAGGCCGATGCCTTCTGCATCGCGCCCGATGGGTTTCAGACAGCGTCCGGGGCCGAGGGTTCGCGCCCGCGCGCCCCTGGCAGGCGCCGGCGCCGCCGGTGCGGGGCGCGTAGCCCGGCGCGTGCCGCTTGCGGCATAATCGCGGGCCGGTCCGGCGCTGTCCCAACCCGCCATCTTAAAGGATGTGCCGGCCTTGCCGGCTTCTTGGGGAATTCCCCAGGCAGACCGGTGGGGGCGGCGGCTTTAAATTCGTTATTAACGAATATGTTTGATATGGCAAATGGGGGTATCTCCCAACACGCGAAAGCCACAGGGGCGCCTCACCATTTGATACTATTTCCGCCACAAAAAAGATTTTTCTGTATAACTTTCGCGGCCGCCCGCACGCGCCGTACAACAAGGAGACAACCATGATTGCTCGCGACATCCTGCGCCGCGCCGTGCTGGCCGGCGCGGTGGCCCTGGCGCTGCCCTTGGCCGCGCAGGCCCAGGTCAAGGTAGGCGTGACGGTGTCCAGTACCGGGCCGGCGGCCTCGCTGGGCATTCCCGAGCGCAACACCGTGGCGCTGCTGCCCAGGGAAGTGGACGGCATCAAGATCGACTACATCGTGCTCGATGACGGCACCGACACCACCCAGGCGGTGCGCAACACCCGCAAGCTGATCTCCGAGGACCGCGTGGACGTGGTGGTCGGCACCTCGGTCACGCCGGGGTCCCTGGCCATGGTCGATGTGGCCGCCGAGACCCAGACGCCGATGATCAGCGTGGCGGCCAACGTGCGTATCGTCGATCCGGTGGACGAGAAGCGCCGCTGGGCCTTCAAGACGCCGCAGAACGACGCGCTGATGGCCTCGGCCCTGGCCGACGCCATGGTCAAGCAGAACGTCAAGACGCTGGGCTTCATCGGTTTCGCCGACGCCTATGGCGACGGCTGGCTGGCCGAGATGCAGAAGGCGGCCCAGGCCAAGGGCATCAAGATGGCCGGCGTCGAGAAATTCGCCCGCACCGACACCAGCGTGACCGGGCAGGTGCTCAAGCTGGTGGCGGCCAGGCCCGACGCCATCCTGATCGCCGGCGCGGGCACCCCTTCGGCGCTGCCGCAGAAGGAGCTCAAGGCGCGCGGCTACGGCGGCATCATCTACCAGACCCACGGCGCGGCCAACAACGACGTGCTGCGGGTGTGCGGCAAGGATTGCGAAGGCATGCTGCTGCCGGCCGGGCCGCTGCTGGTGGCCTCGCAGCTGCCGGACGACAACCCGGTCAAGCAGTCGGCCCTGGCCTATACCGAAATCTACGAGAAGGCCCACGGCGAGGGATCGACCAACACCTTCGGCGGCCATATGTGGGACGCCGGCCAGCTGATCCTGGCCGCCGTGCCCGAGGCCGCCAAGAAGGCCAAGCCCGGCACGCCCGAATTCCGCGCGGCCCTGCGCGACGCGCTGGAGAACGTCAGGGACCTGGCGGTCTCGCAAGGCGTCTTCAACATGAGCCCGACCGACCACGCCGGCTTTGACGAGCGCTCGCGCGTCATGGTCAAGGTCGAAGGGGGCAAGTGGGTCTACCAGCCCGACCTCTAAGCCTTTATCCTTGCATCGGCCCGCGCGCCGCGCGGGCCGATGCGCAAGCCGCGGCGGCCTGTCCCCAGGCCTGTTGCGCCAAGCAGCGGCTTTCTTCTGCCGGTCCGTTCGTCCGGCGTCCAGCCATCCCGACCACGAATCACCGGACCGATGGATTCCACAATTGCCCTGATACTGCTGCAGGACGGCGTCGTCAACGGCGCCATCTACGCCTTGCTTGGCCTGGCGCTGGTGCTGGTCTTTGCCGTCACCCGCGTCGTCTTCATTCCGCAGGGAGAGTTCGTCACCTTCGGCGCATTGACGCTGGCCATGCTGGTCGACGGCAAGGTGCCCGGCACGGTCTGGCTGCTGCCCATCGCCGGCGGCGTGGTCCTGCTGATGGAGCTGTTCCAGGCCTGGCGCACCGGCGTCTGGCGCGGCCTGCCCGTCACGCTGCTTGGCTGCGTGGCGCTGCCCTGGGCGCTGGTCTGGCTCACGCCCATCGTGGCGCAGGCGCAGCTGCCCCTGGCCGTGAACGTGCTCATGACCCTGGCGCTGGTGGTGCCGCTGGGCCCCATGCTGTATCGCGTGGCCTACCAGCCGCTGGCCGAGGCCAGCGTGCTGGTGCTGCTGATCGTGTCGGTGGCGGTGCATTTCGCCCTCATGGGCCTGGGGCTGGTCTTCTTTGGCGCCGAAGGCTGGCGCACGCCCGCCTTCCTGGACGGCCAGGTGGACCTGGGCGTGGTCACCTGGTCGGCCCAAAGCCTGTTCGTGGTGGCCACCAGTGCGGTCTTCATCGTCGCGCTGTGGATCTTCTTCGGCTACACGCTATACGGCCGGGCCCTGCGCGCCACCGCCGTCAACCGCCGCGGCGCGCGGCTGGTGGGTATCAGCACCACGCTCTCGGGACGGCTGACCTTCACGCTGGCGGCCTTCATCGGCGCGCTCTCGGGCATGCTGATCGCCCCGGTCACCACCGTCTATTACGACACGGGCTTTCTGATCGGCCTGAAGGGCTTCGTGGCGGCCATCATCGGCGGCCTGGCCAGCTATCCCATCGCGGCGGCCGGCGCGCTCACGGTGGGCATCCTCGAGGCCTTCGCCTCGTTCTGGGCCAGTGCCTACAAGGAAGTGATCGTGTTCACCCTGATCATCCCGGTGCTGCTGTGGCGTTCGCTCTCCAGCCACCACTCGGACGACGAGGAGTGACGCCATGAATGACCGCGGCCTCATGAAAAACCGTATTGTCCTCGTCCTGTTCGTGCTCTTGCTGGCTGCGCTGCCGCTGCTGCCGGCCACGCCGGAGTTCTGGATCACGCAATTGAACTACATCGGCCTGGCCAGCCTGGTCGTGCTGGGCCTGGTGCTGCTGACCGGCGTGGGTGGCCTGACCTCTTTCGGCCAGGCGGCCTTCGTGGGCATCGGCGCCTATGCCACCGCCTGGCTGACCGCCCACCACGGCTATACGCCCTGGCTGGGGCTGCTGGCCGGCCTGGCGGCCACGGCCCTGCTGGCTTTCGTCCTGGGGGCCGTCACGCTACGGTTGTCGGGCCATTACCTGCCGCTGGGCACCATCGCGTGGTGCCTGTCCCTGTACTACCTGTTCGGCAACATGGATGCGCTGGGCAAGCACGACGGCATCGCCGGCATCGCGCCCATCGAGGTGCTGGGCTTTTCGCTGGCCAGCGGGCGGCACATCTACTACCTGATCTGGCTGCTGGTGCTGCTGTCGCTGTGGGCCACGCACAACCTGCTGTATTCCCGGCCGGGGCGGGCCATCCGCGCGCTCAAGAGCGGCGCGGGCATGGCCGAGTCGTTCGGCATCAATACCGCTGCCTACAAGGTGGTGATCTTCGTGTATGCGGCGCTGCTTGCCAGCCTGTCGGGCTGGCTGTACGCCCACATGCAGCGCGCCGTCAGCCCCAGCCCCTTCGGCCTGAACTACGGCATCGAGTACCTTTTCATGGCGGTGGTGGGAGGGGCCTCCAGCGTCTGGGGCGCGGTCCTGGGCTCTGGCCTGATCCTGGTGCTCAAGGACCAGATCCAGAACATCGTGCCGCGCCTGTTCGATACCAGCGCCAATTTCGAGCTGATCGTCTTCGGCGTGCTGCTGGTGATCGTGCTGCAGTACGCCCGCGAGGGGCTGTGGCCCATCCTGCAGGGCGCCTGGCAGCGCGTGGCCGGCGGCGCGGGTGCGCGCGGACGCGCCGCCCCGCCCGAGGCGCCGGCGCTGCCGCAGCGCCAGCGGCCGCAGGTCGGCGAGCTGGTCCTGCAGGTCGAGAGCGTGCGCAAGGAGTTCGGCGGCCTGGTTGCCGTGAACGACATCAGCTTCCAGGTGCGCGCCGGCGAGATCGTCGGCCTGATCGGCCCGAACGGCGCGGGCAAGAGCACCACCTTCAACCTGATCACCGGCGTGCTGCCGGCCACGCGCGGCAGCGTGCGCTTCATGGGCCAGGACATATCCGGCCTGGCGGCGCGCGAGATCGCGCGGCGCGGCGTGGGCCGCACCTTCCAGCACGTGCAGCTGCTGCCGGGCATGACGGTGCTGGAGAACGTGGCGCTGGGCGCGCACCTGCGCGCCTCGGCTGGCGTGGTGCGCGGGGCCCTGCACGCCGAGCGGGCCGGGGAGGCGCGCCTGCTGCACGAGGCGGCGCGCCAGCTGCAACGCGTCGGCCTGGGCGACTACCTGTACGAGCAGGCCGGCAACCTGGCGCTGGGCCAGCAGCGCATCCTGGAGATCGCCCGCGCCCTGGCCAGCGATCCCGTGCTGCTGCTGCTGGACGAGCCGGCCGCCGGCCTGCGCTACAAGGAAAAGCAGGAACTGGCCCAGGTCCTGGAGCAGCTGCGCGCCGAGGGCATGAGCATACTGCTGGTCGAGCACGACATGGATTTCGTGATGCGCCTGACCAACCATCTTGTGGTCATGGATTTCGGCACCAAGCTGGCCGAGGGCGTGCCGGCCGAGGTGCAGGCCAATCCGGCGGTGCTGGAGGCCTACCTGGGCGGCATCGACGACGATATCAACGAAGTGCCGGCGCCCCAGGCGGCGGCGCAGGAGCAAGGGGCATGAGCGCGGTTTCGCAGGCAAGCGCCGTTTCGGACATCGTCCTGTCCACTGACGAACTGTCGGCCCGCTACGGCAAGGTCCACGCCCTGACGGGCGCGACGCTGCGGGTGCCGCGCGGCACGATCGTCACGGTGATCGGCGCCAACGGCGCGGGCAAATCCACGCTGCTCAACGCCATCATGGGCTCGCTGCCCACCAGCGGCAATGCCGCCGGGCGCGTGGCCTATGCCGGGCAGGATGTGGGCGGCTGGCCGGTCGAGCGGCGCGTGGCCGCCGGCATGTCCCTGGTGCCCGAGCGGCGCGAGCTGTTCGGCAGCATGAGCGTGCAGGACAACCTGCTGCTGGGCGGCTTTCGGCGCTACCGCGCGCGCGAGCGCGGCTGGCGCGACACGCTCGATGAGGTCTACGACATCTTCCCGCGGCTGCGCGAGCGCGCCCGCCAGCAGGCCGGCACGCTCTCGGGCGGCGAACGCCAGATGCTGGCCGTGGGCCGCGCCCTGATGGCCAAGCCCGACGTGCTGATGCTCGATGAGCCCAGCCTGGGGCTGGCGCCGCGCATCGTGCGCGAGATCTTCCACATCATCGCGCGGCTGCGCGCCACCGGCGTATCCATCCTGCTGGTGGAGCAGAACGCGCGGGCGGCCTTGCAGGTGGCC
Source organism: Orrella sp. JC864 (assembly GCF_037026685.1). Classification (NCBI taxonomy): domain Bacteria; kingdom Pseudomonadati; phylum Pseudomonadota; class Betaproteobacteria; order Burkholderiales; family Alcaligenaceae; genus Orrella; species Orrella sp. JC864. Next base: position 53,958 of record NZ_JBANET010000014.1, read on the forward strand.
GACTACGGCTACGTGCTCGAGACCGGCGAAGTGGTGCTCGAAGGGCCGGCCGCCGAGCTGGCTGTCAATCCCCGCGTGATCGAAAGCTATCTGGGGCTGGGCAAGGGCGGGCACTAGCACGCCGGGCCGCCGGGGCAGGGCACGGGCAAGGGGCTGGCTGCGCGCCGGCCCCGTTCTATTGCCAAAGGTAAAACCCGGTAAATGAATATTCTTGTCATCAAGCGGTCCTGACCCGTTTTTTACATTGACGTTCGGTCCGTTCGCTGCGCTTTTTCGCGCGGTGTGCGAAGCCGCGGAAAAACCGTCCGGTGCCCGTGCCCCGGAATACGTCAAGGATGACAAGCGATGGGAGCCCCCTTGAGCGCGCTGGCCGCGCTGCAATCCGAGGCCGTGCATGCGGCCGGCAAGGTGGTGCAGGCCTGCGCCGACGGCTGGTATGCCGTCGAGGGCGAGGCCGGCACCTGGCAAGCCCGCCGCGCGGCCAGCTGCCTGCTGGCGCCGGCGGTCGGCGATACCGTGCTGGTCAGCGGTCCGGCCGCAGGCCCGTGCTATCTCATCGCCGTGCTGGAGCAGGCGGTGCCGGCAGGCACGCTGGCGCTGGCCGGCGACGTGGTGATCGCGGCCCCGGGCAGCCTGCGCCTGCAGGCGGGCCAGGATGCCGCCGTGCAGGCGGGCGCCAGCCTGTCGCTGCAAGGCGGCGAACTGGCGGTGCAGGCCGGCCACGCCCGCGTCACCGTGCGCGAGCTCGATTACCTGGGCATGGCCGTGCGGGCCAGCGCGGCAACGGTGCGGGTGGTGGGGCAGGCCTGCGAAACCGTCATGGACAGGATCACGCAAGTGGCCCGCCAGATCTTCCGCCTGGCCGAGGAGCACGAGCAGGTGCGCGCCGGCATGCTGGACATGCAGGCCGAGCGCAGCGCCCGCCTGCATGCGCGCCAGACCCTGGTCACCGGCAAGGACCTGGTCAAGGTCGATGCCGACCAGATCCACATGGGCTAGGGGAAGCACAGGCATGAATCGTATCTTCACCGTCCACACCGCCTTGCCCGACGGCATGCTGGAATTCCGCGCCATGAGCGGCACCGAGGCGCTTTCGAGCCTGTTCGAGTTCGAAGTGGAGATGCAGGCCGAGTCCTATGCGCTGGACCTGCGCCAGATGCTGGGCAAGCCCCTGACGCTGGCCATCGCGCTGGATCCCATCGGCAAGCGCTACCTGAACGGACAGGTCACGCGCTGCACGCTGGTCGGACGCGCCGGGCCGACGGCGCGCCACTACATCTACCGGGCCACCGTGCGGCCCTGGCTCTGGTACCTGACCCAGACCACCGACAGCAAGATCTTCCAGAACAAGCCGGTGCCCGAGGTGATCCAGGAGGTGCTGGGCGAATACGGCTTCGCGGTCGAGTCGCAGCTCACGGCCAGCTACCGCAACTGGGAATACTGCGTGCAGTACCAGGAAAGCGACTTCAACTTCGTCAGCAGGCTGATGGAGCACGAGGGCATCTACTACTGGTTCCGCCACGAGGAAGGCAAGCACACCCTGATCCTGAGCGATAGCGTCACCCGCCACGAGACCTTGCCGCACAACCCGATGCTGACCTACTACGGGCCGGACCGGGTGGCCCAGCCCGGCCAGGAGTACGTCTCGTCATGGGAGCCCGCCGAGCAGATCACGCCGGGCCGTTTTGCCACGGTGGACTACGATTTCAAGAAGCCGGCGGCCAGCCTGGAGGCCTTGCGCAGCAACCCGGGCGGCTACGAACACGGCGACCTGGAAGTCTACGAGTGGATGGGCGGCTATACCGAGCCGGACCAGGGCGAGCAGTATTCCCGTATCCGGCTCGAGGCCTTGCAGGCGCGCCAGTCCACCGTCGAGGGCATGAGCAACGTCAAGGCCCTGGCGCCCGGCTACCTGTTCACCCTGCGCAACCATCCGCGCCAGGGCGAGAATCGCGAATACCTGGTGCACCGGGTGTCGTACAACCTGCAGGAAAACGGCTACGCCACCGGCGATGCGCTCCAGAGCCTGTTCGAACTGGGTTTTTCGGTGCTGCCATCCAGCACGCCGTACCGCGCGCCGCGCCTCACGCCCATCCCCCGCACCCACGGCCCGCAGACCGCCACCGTGGTGGGCAAGCCCGGCGAGCAGCTCTGGACCGACAGCTATGGCCGCGTGAAGGTGCAATTCCATTGGGACCGCTACGGCCAGAAGAACGAAAGCAGCTCATGCTGGGTGCGGGTATCCAGTCCCTGGGCCGGCGGCGGCTTTGGCGGCATCCAGCTGCCGCGCGTGGGCGATGAGGTCATCGTCGATTTCATCGGCGGCCAGCCCGACCGGCCGATCATCATCGGCCGCGTCTACAACGGCAGCAACATGCCGCCCTGGGACCTGCCGGGCAACGCCACGCAAAGCGGGTTCCTCAGCCGCAGCAAGGATGGCACGCCCGGCACCGCCAACGCGCTGATGTTCGAGGACAAGGCCGGACAGGAACTGATCGTGCTGCATGCCGAGCGCGACCTGACCACCGAGGTCGAAGCCAACGAGATGCACACGGTGGACGGCAACCGCAACACGGTCATCGGCGGCGCCGACACGCTCACGGTGATGGGCACGCGCACGACCACCGTACACGCCCAGGAAACCGAGACCTTCCTGGCCGGCGCGGACCGCACCGTCACGGGCGACGTCAACGAGACGGTGCAGGGCAACGAGACGCGCACGTTCACCGGCAACATCATCGAGACCATCACCGGCGACGTGGACGAGACCATCACCGGGAACCTGACGCAGGCCACTACGGGAGAGGTGAACCGCACCATTACCGGGGACGTCATCGATACGACGACCGGCAACGTGGACGAGAGCATCACCGGAAATCTCACCCAGGAAACCACCGGCGATGTAACACGCACCATCACTGGCAACGTGACCGACACCATCACCGGCGATATCGACCTGACCATCACTGGCAATACCGTCAGCACGCAGACCGGCACGATCTCGCAAACCGTCAGCGGGCAGTTCGACATCTTCGCCGAGACCGGCATGACCGTGACCACGCCGGCCTGGAAAGTGGTCAACACCGGCGAGACGCAGCATTGGCTGACCAGCTATATCAAGTTCACGCCCGACCGCAAGCAAGCCGTCGGCATGTCCCTGGATTTCTGGGGTTTGCGCGAGCAGTTCTACGCGGTCAACATGCAGGCCGCCGCGCTCAAGCTGGATTTCGCCGCGGCCAAGAACAGCAGCAGCGGGCTGGAGGTCAGCAGCACGGTAACCAAGATGGCCACCACCGCGGCTGCGGAAATCCGCAACGGCGCGATCACCGTGACCAACAAGGTCATGAACCTTTTCACATGAGCGAGCTTCGTCCCGCTTCAACGCTTCAATCCTGGAGATGAGTCTTCCCGATGGATCGGCAAGCCCGTTCGAACGCTGAAACCCGGCCCCCGCGGCCGGAAAAAACGCCCAAGCAAATCATGCGCGGCACGCTGCTGACCGGTACGGAACGGGCCATTCTGTGGGGAGGCATCGCCGCCGGCCTGGCGTTTGCCGCCTGCATGAGCTACCTGATGGAAAAAGAGACGGATTCGTCCATCTGGGTGCACGTGCTGATCTGGGGCGTCACGCTGTTCGGCACGGCAATGGCCGTTGGCTCCTATCTTCCCGACCCGGAGGAGCGCCGGGGCAGGGCGATGCAGGAGGCGGGCCAGGCGCGCCACGTACAGGGGCGGATCGCATCGGTCCGGCATCGAGGCTTGCGCGAAACCGAGCGCATACGCCAGACGCGCCTGGCGATTACGGCCATCATGCCCTTGGAGGACGGGACCGAACGCATGGTCGAGCTGGACGTGCTGGTCGAGGACTCCCTGTTGCCCAGGTTCTCCACGGGCCAGCACATCGACCTGATGCATGACCCGGACGATCCGGACTTCGTCTCGATAGACCGCAGCCGCTCTCCTGTGATGGTGCAATGATAGGGCGCGCGCGGTGAGAATCATCAAGCCTTTGAGACTGGGCCTGCTGAGCCGGCCGTACCAGTACCGCGGCCGCCATCACCTGGGCGTGTCGGTGCTGGCCTACGGACGGCTGGACGGCACGCAGCTGCTGCCCGAAGCCGAACTGTGGAAACTGGCGGGCCAGGTGCTGGACGAGGACGAAAGCCTGGACCTGGGGCTGCCCAAGCCTTGCGCCGAATTCCTGGTGTCGGGCAAGGCTTATGCGCACGCCACGACCGATCCCGGGCGCTGCGCGGTGCAGGTGCAGGTCGCCGGCCTGCAAAAGCACTTGCTGGTCAGCGGCGCGCGGGCCTGGCGAGATGGCCGGCTGTCGGAGCCCGAGCCGGTACAAGGCGTGCCAGTGAATTGGCGCCACGCCTACGGCGGCCCTCAGTTCGAAGAGAACCCTGTGGGCATCGGCATGGCCAAGGCGGCGGACGGATCCTGGCCGGCTCCGCAGGTGGAATATTTCGACGACCGCATGCAGCGTCCCGGCTCGGCTTGCCGGCCGGCCAGCCTGGGCGCCGTCTCGCCCATCAGGCCGCGCCGGTTCAAGCTGACTGGCGATTACGACCCGGGCTGGCTTGAACAGGGCTTTCCGGGGCTGCCCGACACGCTGGACCCCCACTTTTTCAATTGCGCGCCCCCCGACCAATGGTTTGTCGGCTTGTCGCAGTTGCCCGGGCAGGCACCGTGGCGCATCGACAACATGCATCCCGAACGGGCGGTGCTGCAAGGCGAGTTGCCGGACTGGCGGGCGCGCTGTTTCGTGCTGCCGCATGGCTCGGCAACGCTGCAGGAGACCGAACTGCGCGCGACGACTGCCTGGTTTTTTCCGGATTGCGAGCGCCTGCTCATGATCTATCAGGGCGTTTTTCCGTTGCTCAGCGAGGACGCGGCGGAACTGGCCGCGATCATGCCGGCTTTGGAATTAGCCGATGCGCCGCGCAGCCTGGCGCACTACGAGCAGACATTGACGCGCCGTCTGGCGCGCGACGATGGCGCCTTGTATGCCCTGCTCGAAAGCGACCTGCTGCCCAGCGCCTGCCTGCCCGAAGAGCGCCTGGATGCCGATCCGGCCGGCACCAGCCCGCAAGTGCTCAACCAGCGCCGGCGTGCGCAAGACTTCCGGCAGGAAATGCGGCAGCGCGCCGTGGCGCTGGGCCAGGATCCCGAAGCCCTGCTGGCGCAGGAACCGGCCGCCCCGCAGGCACCGGCGCGCCTGGAGGATCTGCCGGACTACCTGCGCCGCTCGCGCCGCGCTCAGCGGCAGGCCAAGGCCGATGCCTTGCGCCGGCGGCGGGAGGCGCACCGGCAAATGGCCCAGGCCTTCGACGCCGACGTAGGCGCCGAGCCGGTCGCGGCGGGCGGCCCGCCCCGTTTCGGTGCCTGGAATGCCATGGCGCAAATGGCGCACGAAGCCGGGCGCCACGATCCGCAGGCAATGCCCGCGCAGGCGCTGCAAGCCCAGTTGGAGCAGGCCCGCGCCGGATTGGAGGGCATGTATCGCCGCGCAGCGCACCTGCAACAGGCCGCCGAACCTGCCGCCGCCGGCCGCAGCCTGCGCATGCGCAGGCGCGTCCAGGCCCTGATGCGCGGCAGCGCCGACCTTGCCGGGCTGGATCTGACTGGGGTGGACTTGAGTGGCCTGGACCTGTCCGGCGCACGCTGCCGCGGCGCATTCATGGAAGGCGCCGACCTGAGCGGCGCGCGCCTGGCCGGTGCCGACCTGAGCGGCGCCGTGCTGGCGCGTGCGAGGCTGCACGAAACCGACCTGGGCGATGCCGTGCTGGCGGGCACGAACCTGGGGCAAGCCGATTTTTACGGCAGCCGTCTGGCCGGGGCGCAGTTCTCCAATACCTTGCTCGACGAAGCCCGGTTCCAGGCCTGCGACCTGCGCGGCGCGAGGATGAGCGATTGCGCGGCGGCTGGCGTGGTATTTCTCGATTGCGATTTCTCCGAAGCCCGCTTGCAGGCGGTGACTTTCTGGAAGGGAGCGGTGCTGGTCCGGACCCGGCATGCCCAGGCGGTTTTCGAGCGCACAGTCTGGCTGGAGGCGGTGCTGGGCGAGGCGGATTTCAGCCAGGCGCAGATGAGCGGGTGTGCCTGGGTGCAGTGCGAGTTCGACGGCCCGCCGGCCTTTACGCAAGCCAGCCTGCTCAATTGCTGCGTGGTGCAGTCCGATCTGTCCGAGGCCCGCTTCGATGCGGCGACGCTGCGCGAATGTTCCTTGCGAGAGGTCGTGCTGGACCGCGCCGACTTTTCGGGAGCAAGGCTGCTGAACTGCGATCTGTCGGGCGCGAGCCTGCGCCAGGCCTGCCTGAGGTCGGCCTGCGCGCGCGATTCCTTGTTGATGCAGTCCGACTTGCAAGAGGCCGACCTGCGCGATGCCGACCTGATCGACGCGCTGATGCAAAAGAGCGATTTTCGCCATGCCGACCTGGGCGGCGCCAATCTGTTCCGGGCCGATATCTCGCAAGGCGTACTGGACCACAGTACGCGCACGGAGGGCGCCTACGTGACCTTGGCCAAGACGCTGCCGCGTGCCGCGGCAGGCACCCACCCATGAACATGGATTTCACCGGGGGTATCTGGCAAAGCGCCCCGCCATCCAACGGCCAGGAGCTGCGGGCGCGCATCAAGGCCGGCCAGCCCCTGCAGGGGCTGGATTTGCGCGGGCTCGAATTGCCGCCGGGCGACTATGCTGGCGCCAATTTCTTTCGCTGCGACCTGCGGGGTATGCGGCTGGCAGGCTTGGACCTCAGGGACAGCCGGTTCAGCCAATGCCGCCTGCAGGCTTCGACATGGGAGACCGTGCAGCTCGACGATTGCATCTTTCACGATTGCGAGGCCGACCAATCCACCTGGCGCGGCGTGCGCGCGGCGCGCGTGGCCTGGAACGAATCGGTCGCCCCAGGCATGGACTTGCGCGGCGCCCACCTCGAGCAATGGCATTTCATGCGTTGCGCGCTGCAGTCGGCGGACCTGAGCCAGGCAGTGCTGACGGATTGCTCGTTCTCGGAGTGCGAGACGGGTGGCCTGCGCCTGGAGGGTTCGCGCCAGAAGGGCGTGCTGTACTTTCGTGCCGACCTGTCCGGCGCTCCCATCCGGACCGCCGATTGGGAAGGCGTGGTTTGCGTGGAAAGCGACCTGTCGGGCCAGATGCTGGCCGGTCAGCGGCTGGTGCGCTGCCAGCTCAATGGCTGCAATCTCGAACACAGCGACCTGCGGCAGGCCGAGTTGACGCAATCGAGCTTTCGCCAAGCCAGGCTGGCCGGCGCAAAGCTGGCCGGCGCGCAGGCCGCGCGCACCATGTGGGTGCAGGCCGATTTGAGCCGTGCCGATGCGAGGGGGATCCACGCGCCACAAAGCCTGTGGGCCGACGCCTGCCTGGACGATGCCGTGCTCGAGGGCGCGCAGCTTTATCAGGCTGTCTTGCATCGCACCCGCTGCGCCCGGGCCTCTTTTGCCGGGACGCATTTGCAGTATGCCGATTTTTCGTACGCCGACCTGAGCGGCGCGGATTTCCGTCAAGCCGGTTTCGACCGCACGCAGATGCATCGCGCACTGGTCGAAGGCGTGCGCTGGGACAGCCGCAGCGGCGTACTCGAGAAGGACGCGGCGCTGTTCGAGGCCGAACTCTGGTCTGCCGCCCGGCCCGCCGCCTCGGGCGCGCGGCGCTGAATCCCGGCGCCCGGACGCACTCACAAGGAGCCAAGCAATCCCATGTTTGCCAACTGCCAGCTGATGGGCCTGGATTTGGCCTTTCCGGATATCTGCAAGACCCCGCCGGCCTTGCTGCCCATTCCCTATCCGAACTTCGCGCTCGGGCCCATGGGCATCCCCAACGCATGGAACATCCTGCTGATGGGCATGCCGGCGCATAACCTGCTGACTACGATCGTCATGACCAATGGCGACAATCCGGGTTTGGCACTGGGCCTGATTTCGCCCTCGGTCATGGGACCGTCGCGCCACATCACCTGCGTGCCCAACGTGTTGTTCAAGTGCATTCCCGCCACCCGGCTGACTAGCATGACGGTGCAGAACCGCTGCAACACGGTGGGCATGCGCATCGTGCCCAGTCAGATCAAGGTGGTGCTGCTTGGCGGCGGCGGAGGCGGCGGTGCTGCGGCAAGGGCGGTCAGAGGCGGCGGCGCGGGCGGCAGCGCCGGACGGGGCGCGGCATCCAAGGGCGCAGGCGCGGCCAAGACCGCACGCTCGGCCAAGACCGCCGGCCCCAAGGCCTCGTCGGCCAAGTCCGGCGCCTCTGGTAAAGGTGCTTCCGGCAAGGGCGGCGGCGGAAAGGGAGGCGGCAAAGGGAAAGGCAAGGGCAAGGACGATCCGCGCTATCGCCGCGGCAAGTTTCGCAAGGGCGTGCGCGACAAGGTCTGGGACGCCGAAGCCAAGAAGAGCAAGGACGGCGTGGTGCGCGACCCTGTCACCCAGAAGAGGATGAACAAGGACGAGCCGTGGGACATGGGCCACAAGCCCGGCTACGAGCACCGCAAGCATGTCGACAGCGCCAAGCGGCGCGGCATCGATCGCAAGCAGTTCCTGGATGAATACAATGACCCCAGCCACTATCGCCCCGAGCTGCCTCGTTCCAATCGCAGCCACCAAGGCGAACTGAAAACGGATGACTACTTTGGCCCCTGAATCGAAAGCCCCCTCGCCGCTGCACAAGGCGATCGCCCGCCATGCCCTGTCGGTGTTCGGCGGCAAGCCCCTCGTGCAGGCCTATCATCACGACGAAATCCAGACCTTGTCCATCGACCTGCTCGAAGTCGACGACAGCCCCGACGATGGCTTGGTCTCGTACAGCACCCTGGGCCTGTTCGAGGCCGAACTGCGCCACGACGACGGCCAGGCCATGCAGACACGAATCGAGTTGTGCGCCGAGATGCCCGACGACCTGGACCTATGGGGCAATGTGCTGGCTACCGCTGCGTTCACGCTGCTGCGCGGCGGGCAGGCGGCGATCCCGGGCAGCGTGCTGCCGGGCTGCGTGGCCGAATACTACCCCGACACGACCGTGCCCCATCTGTACCTGTGCGTGCCCTATTCGTGGCACGGGGGCGAGTTTCCCCGTTTCGAGCAGGACGGCGTGCTGGTCAACTGGCTGCAGGCCGTGCCGATTTCCGAGGCCGAGCTTGCCCTGGTGGAGCGCCAGGGGCACGAAGCCCTGGAGGACGCGCTGCTGGAGCACGAGCCCGATATCTATGACCTGGAGCGGGACTCGGTCTGCTGAACCGTAATTCCAAGACCGCGAGGATGGACGAGTAGTCCGACCCCGTCGCGGACCAGATGTACGGCAATCCGAAGCGAGGTGTAGCGGTCATGGCTAGAAGCAATAGCACCCGATACGACGACGTGGATTGGCATGTGGGGGGCGATTTTCCCGACGACCTGTCCGAGCAGGGCAATGCGTTTGCCCAGTATTACTACGAAAAGCACTACCTGGACGACTACGTGGACTTGTCCGATGACGACCTGCCCACCATCTACCACGAGCCCGATACGCCGGAAAAATATGCGCAAGTGCGCGAATTGCTGGACCAGCGTTGGCGTGAATGGAAGCGCCAGGCCGTTTAGGCCGGCCGCGTCCCAGCCAGCGTAATGCGCTGCATCACGCGCCTGAAGCCGTGATAGTCGTTGACCGGGTTGTGCTGCACGCATCGGTTGTCCCACACGGCGATGCAGTCGGGCTGCCAGGACCAGCGGCAGGTGAACTCGGGCTTGACCTGGTGCGCGAACAGGAAGGCCAGCAGCGACGCGCTTTCGGCCTCGGTCAGGCCTTCGATGCCCACGGTGTGGGCCACGTTCACGTACAGGGCCTTCTGGCCGGTTTCCGGATGCGTGCGCACGATGGGATGGCGCGCTTCATAGGACTTGGGCGCCGCATCGTTGCCGTCGGTGCGCATGCGGTCCTCGCGCGTCTTCGACACGTCCGCCTTGGCCGAGCTGGAGATGCCTTGCAGCCCTTCGAGCAGCCGCTTCATGGTGTCGGACAGCGATTCGTAGGCCAGCACCTGGTTGGCGAACAAGGTGTCGCCGCCATAGGGCGGGACTTCCTTGGACAGCAGCAGCGTGGCCATGGGCGGGATATCGAGATAGGTGGTGTCCGAGTGCCAGACGCCGCCAAAATTCACTTTCTCGTGTTCCAGCTTCTTGACCTCGATGATCTCGGGAAAGCCTTCTATGCCCTTGACGAAGGGATATTCGATGGGTGTGCCCAGGGTCCGGGCGAAATCCAGGAACTGGGCCGGGGACAAGGCCTGGCCGGGCAGGAAGATCACCTTGTGCTGCAGAAAGGCTTCGCGCAAGGCGCGCGCGGCGGCTTCGTCCAGGGGCGCGCGCAGGTCCAGTCCGGTGATTTCGGCGCCCAGCGCGCCGGCGATGCGTTTGACGTTCACGGGATCTCCTGATGGCTTGGATGCGGGATCGGATGGGCGCTTGGCCCGTCCGATCCAGCTTAAGCGGCGCAGGATCGTCTACGCAAATCAAATGATCTAAAGGATTCTTCAGATCACTGGAACAATGTCAGGCCTGCTGGCGGCGGCGCTGCATCCAGTGGCCGATCTCGCCGACGATGCCGCGCCGGAAGGCCAGCACGCAGATCACGAAGATCAGGCCGATGACGATGGTGACCGATTCGCCCAGGCGCATGAACCATTGCACGTCGGTCCAGCGGGCCAGCGCCGCGCCCATGTCGCCGACCTTGTTCTCGAGCAGCACCACGATGAAGGCGCCCAGGATGGGGCCCGTCAGCGTGCCCAGGCCGCCGATCAGCGTCATCAGGATGACCAGGCCCGACATCTGCCAGGTGGCGTCCGACAGCGTGGCCGATACGAACACCAGGGTCTTGGCCGAGCCGGCCAGGCCCGCCAGCGCGGCCGAGATGACGAAGGCCAGCAGCTTGAAGCGGTCCACGTCGTAGCCCAGCGACAAGGTGCGCGGCTCGTTCTCGCGGATGGCCTTGAGCACCTGGCCGAAGGGCGAGTGCACCGTGCGCCAGATCAGCAGGTAGCCCAGCAGGAAGATGCCCAGCACGAAGTAGTACAGGTTCAGGTCCGAGGCCAGGTCGACGATGCCCAGCAGGGTTCCGCGCGGCACGCCCTGCAGCCCGTCCTCGCCGCCGGTAAAGGGCGCCTGCAGGAAGAAGAAGAACACCATCTGCGCCAGCGCCAGCGTGATCATGGCGAAGTAGATGCCGCTGCGGCGGATGGCCAGCAGGCCGAAGACCAGCCCCAACAGGGCGGCCACCGCCACGCCGAAGACGATGCCCAGCTCGGTAGGCAGGCCCCAGACCTTCAGCGCATGGCCGGTGGCGTAGGCCGCGCTGCCCAGGAAGGCCGCATGGCCGAAGGACAGCAGGCCGGTAAAGCCCAGCAGCAGGTTGAAGGCGCAGGCGAACAGGGCATAGCACATGATCTTCATCACGAAGATCGGGTAGACCCCCAGAAAGGGCAGCGCGGCCACCACCAGGACCAGCGCGAAGAAGGCGAGCACGCGTAGATTCATTTTTCCTTCCCGAACAGCCCGGCCGGACGCAGCAGCAGGACGATGGCCATGATGATGAAGACCACGGTGCTGGAGGCCTCGGGCCAGAAGACCTTGGTCAGGCCCTCGATGATGCCCAGCCCCAGGCCCGTGACGATGGCGCCCAGGATCGAACCCATGCCGCCGATCACCACCACGGCGAACACCACGATGATGAGATTGCTGCCCATCAGCGGCGAGATCTGCAGCACCGGCGCGGCCAGCACGCCGGCAAAGCCGGCCAGCGCCACGCCGAAGCCGTAGGTCAGGGTGACCATCAGCGGCACGTTCACGCCGAAGGCCTCCACCAGCCTGGGATTCTCGGTGCCGGCGCGCAAAAGCGCGCCCAGGCGCGTGCGCTCGATCACGAACCAGGTCGCCAGGCAGACCACCAGCGAGGCCACCACCACCCAGGCCCGATAGTTGGGCAGGATCATGAAGCCCAGGTTGGTCGCGCCGCGCAGCAGTTCGGGCGTGGCGTAGGGCTGGCCCGAGACGCCGTAGAAGCTGCGCATCAGGCCTTCGAGCAGCAGGGTGATGCCGAAGGTCAGCAGCAGGCCGTACAGGTGGTCGAGCTTGTACAGGTGGCGCAGCAGCAGCCGCTCGATGGCGATGCCGAACAGTCCGACCAGCACCGGAGCCAGCAGCAGCATCACCCAGTAGTTCAGGCCGAAATAGGCCATGCCCATCCAGGCCAGGAAGGCGCCCAGCATGTACAGGGCGCCGTGGGCGAAGTTGATGACGTTCAGCAGCCCGAAGATGACCGCCAGGCCCAGCGACAAGATGGCGTAGAAGGACCCGTTGACCAGGCCCAGCAGCAGCTGCCCCAGCAGGGCCTGCAAGGGAATGCCGAATAGCTCGATCATCGCCCCGTCTCGCTACTGCTTGACCAGTTTGCAGGTGGATTCCGACAGCTTGGTGTAGACCTCGTCGCCGGGCAGCGTGGCCACGACCTTGTAGTAGTCCCACGGCCCCTTGGATTCTTCCGGCGTCTTGACCTGCATCAGGTACATGTCGTGCACCATGCGCCCGTCTTCGCGCACGTAGCCGCCCTGGGCGAAGAAGTCGTCGATCTTGTTGGATTTGATCCACTTGAGCACGGTGTCGGCATCGTCGGTGCCGGTTTCCTTGACGGCCTTCAGGTAGAAGGACACCGAGGAGTAGTTGCCGGCCTGCAGCATGGAAGGCTTGCGCCCGATCTTGTCCTCGAACTTCTTGGCCCATTGGCGCGAGGCGTCGTTCAGGTCCCAGTACCAGCCGTCGGTCAGGTACATGTTCTGGGTCGCCTGCAGGCCCAGCGAGTGGATGTCGTTGATGAACACCAGCAGGCCCGCCATCTTCATGGTCGAGGTCACGCCGAATTCGTTGGCGGCCTTGATCGCGTTGATGGTGTCGCCGCCTGCGTTGGCCAATCCCAGGATCTGCGCCTTGGACGATTGCGCCTGCAGCAGGAAGGAGGAGAAGTCCGAGGCGCCCAGGGGTGCGCGCACGCCGCCCACCACCTTGCCGCCCGCGGCCTTGACCACGTTGCTGGTGTCGCGCTCGAGCGCGTGGCCGAAGGCATAGTCGGCGGTCAGGAAGAACCAGCTCTGGCCGCCGTCCTTGACCACCGCCGAGCCCGTGCCGCGGGCCAGCGCCACGGTATCGTAGGCATAGTGCACGGTGTAGGGCGTGCATTGCGCATTGGTCAGGTCCGAGGCGCCCGCGCCGATGGCGATGAATGGCTTTTTCTTCTCGGCGGCCACGGCGGCCATGGCCAGGCTGGTGGCCGAATTGGTGCCGCCCACCAGCACGTCCAGCTTCTGCTGGTCGAACCATTCGCGCGCGCGCGCCGAAGCGATGTCGGCCTTGTTCTGGTGGTCGGCGAACAGCAGCTCGATCTTCTTGCCGTCGATCTGCCCGCCCGCGTCGGCGATGGCCATGCGGATGGCCTCCACCCCGGCCGGGCCGTCGATGTCCGAATACACCCCGGACATGTCCGAGATGAAGCCGATGCGGATCACGTCATCGGATATGCCTTGGGCCAGCGCGGGCACCGCCGTCGCGCCCAGGCCGCCCAGGGTGAGGGCGGCAGCCAGAATACGCAGCTTCATGAGGTGTGTCTCCTTGCCTCGTAACCGGCGGTTTGCCGGATGATATGGGTGTGCAACGTTTGTCGTTTCGCGGATTCAGACGCCCAGCAGCTCGTGCAGCGTATCCTGCTTGGCGGGCAGCTCCCGGGCCGTGAACCGTTCGACCACCTGTCCGTGTTCCATCACGTAGAAGCGGTCGGCCAGGGGCGCGGCAAAGCGGAAGTTCTGCTCGACCATGACGATGGTGTAGCCCTTTTGCTTGAGCGTGGTGATCATGCGCGCCAGCGCCTGCACGATCACCGGCGCCAGGCCTTCGGATATCTCGTCCAGCAGCAGCAGGTTGGCGCCGGTGCGCAGGATGCGCGCCACCGCCAACATCTGCTGCTCGCCGCCCGAGAGCCGGGTGCCTTGCGAATGGCGTCGCTCGAGCAGGTTGGGAAACATCTCGTAGATTTCGGTCAGCGACATGGCCCCGCCGGGCACGCCCGCGATGGGCGGGGGCAGCAGCAGGTTTTCCTCGCACGACAGGCTGGCGAATATGCCGCGTTCTTCGGGACAGTAGCCCACGCCCAGGTGGGCGATCTTGTAGGTGGGCAGGTCGATGGCTTCGGTGCCGTGGATGCGGATCGAGCCCTTGCGCGCGCCGGTCAGGCCAAGGATGGCGCGCAGCGTGGTGGTGCGGCCGGCGCCGTTGCGGCCCAGCAGCGTGACGACCTCGCCGGGCGCCACCGACAGGTCCACGCCGTGCAGGATGTGCGATTCGCCATACCAGGCGTGCAGGCCGCTGATCTCCAGGGCTGGCGCACGGGGGCTTTCCGGACGGACGTCGCTCATGCATGCGCTCCTTGCAGCTGGCCCTCGGTGGTGCCCATGTAGGCCTGCATGACCGCAGGGTCGCGCGAGACGCTGGCGTAGGGCCCCTCGGCCAGCACGGCGCCGCGCGCCAGGACGGTGATGGTGTCGGCGATCGAGGAAACCACCCCCATGTTGTGCTCGACCATCAGGATGGTGCGGCCGGCTCCGACCTGCTTGATCAGTTGCGTGACGCGCTCGACGTCTTCGTGGCCCATGCCCTGCGTGGGCTCGTCCAGCAGCATGAGCTCGGGCTCCATGGCCAGCGTGGTGGCGATCTCCAGGGCGCGCTTGCGTCCGTAGGGCAGGTTCGCGGTCGTCTCGCCGGCGAAATCCTGCAGTCCCACCTGTTCGAGCAGCGCCAGGGCGTGCGGATCGAGGTTACGCAGGCTGCGTTCGCTGCGCCAGAAGTGATAGGAGGTGCCGGTGGCGCGCTGCAGGCCGATGCGCACGTTCTCGAGCACGGTCAGGTGCGGGAATACCGCCGAGATCTGGAACGAGCGGACGATGCCGCGCCGGGCGATCTGGGCCGGCCGCTCGCGGGTGATGTCCTGGCCCTTGTAGACGATGGTGCCCGAGCTGGCCGGCAGAAAACGGGTAAGCAGGTTGAAGCAGGTGGTCTTGCCCGCGCCGTTGGGGCCGATCAGCGCATGGATCTGGCCGCGCCTGACCCGCAGGTCGACCTTGTTGACCGCGACGAAGCCGCGGAATTCCTTGGTCAGGCCCTTCGTTTCCAGAATGACGTCATCCATAGGCCATGCATCCGGGTTGGAAACCGCCCTTGTGGGGCGGCGATCGCGAGGGCGTCCCTGCATGGGCGGCCCCGTTTTCGAACGATGTGCCCGCGAGTATGCGCAGCCCACCGGGAAATTGCCATGCGGGTTTGTTCCATGCGGGTTTATCATAGGCCCGCCCCGGGGCTGGGCCGCCCGGGCGAGGCGGGCGGCGGGCCGGCTTCAGGCCGGCGTCTTGGCCTTGTATTCGCACAGGTCCGAGATGCCGCAGCTCGGACAGCGCGGCTTGCGCGCCACGCAGACATAGCGCCCGTGCAGGATGAGCCAGTGGTGGGCGTCCTGCGCATATTCGCGCGGCACCACCTTCTCCAGCTTGTGCTCGACTTCCAGCACGTTCTTGCCCGGCGCGATGCCGGTGCGGTTGCTGACCCGGAAGATGTGGGTGTCCACGGCGATGGTGGGCTCGCCAAAGGCGGTGTTCAGCACCACGTTGGCGGTTTTGCGGCCTACCCCGGGCAGGGCTTGCAGCGCTTCGCGGTCGCGCGGCACCTGGCCGCCGTGGCGCTCGAGCAGCAGCCTGCAGGTGGCGATGGCATTCTTCGCCTTGGTCCGGTACAGGCCGATGGTGCGGATGTACTGGGCCAGCCCTTCTTCGCCCAGGGCCAGCATTTTCTCGGGCGTGCCATGTTCGGGAAAGAACTTGCGCGTGGCCAGGTTCACCGATTTGTCGGTGGCTTGCGCCGAGAGCAGCACCGCGATCAGCAGCTGGAACGGCGTCTCGTATTCCAGCTCGGTGGTGGGCGCCGGGTTGGCGGCCTGCAGGCGGGCGAAGATTTCGCGACGTTTGGCGGCGTTCATGCGCAAGAGGGCCGGAACCTAGTTTTGGGGGGTGGACTGGCGGCGGGCGCGGGCGCGGGCCAGCGCCTGGGCCACGGCCTGGCGCTTGCGCGCCTCGGGATCTTCCGGGGCGTGCTGCCGGGCGGCGGGCGCGGGCTCGGCCGCACCCTGGGCCAGACGGCGGGCTTCCTGGGCCTGCTCCTGGGCCCGGCGCGCATTGCGGCGCCCATGCCGCTGGCGCGCGGCCGCCGCGTCCTGCGGCGTCCAGGCGCGCTGCGCGGCGCGCATCTCGATGCAATCGACCGGACAGACCGGCACGCACAGATCGCAGCCGGTGCACCAGTCGGCCAGCACGGTATGCATGCGCTTGTTCGCGCCCACGATGGCGTCCACCGGACAGGCCTGGATGCAAAGCGTGCAGCCGATGCAGTGCTTCTCGTCGATGACCGCCACGCGCAAGGGGCCGGGCGCGCCGCATGCGGGATCGAGCGGGATTTCCGGACGGTCCAGCAGGGCGGCCAGGGCGGCCACGCCCTGCTGGCCGCCGGGCGGACATCGGTTGATCGCCGCGCCCTGGCCGGCGATCGCCTCGGCATAGGGGCGGCAGCCGTCGTAGCCGCACTGCGTGCATTGGGTCTGGGGCAGCAGGGCGTCGATCTGTTCGATCCGGACCGGGATGTCTTGCATGGGAAGGCAGGCAGCGGCGGCGGGCACGGCCCGTGCGCAGCTACCAGTAGTTCTCGACCGCCAGGTTGCCAGGGACGCCGCGCCGACCCGGGGCGAAGCCGCGGGTCTTGAGCAGGGCGCGGGCATCGGCCAGCAAGCCGGGGTTGCCGCAAAGCATGATGCGCGAGCGGGCCGGGTCCAGCGCAAGGCCGGCCGCGGCTTCGAGCCGGCCGTCGGCCAGCAGCGGGGTGATCCGGGACTGCGGCGCGCCGGGCAGCGTCTCGCGCGAGGCGATGGGCAGGTACACCAGGCGCTGCTGGCCGTCCAGCGTGCCGGCCTCGCGCTGCCAGGCCAGGATCTGGTCGCGGTAGGCCAGTTCCTGCGCGCTGCGTACGCCGTGCACCAGCACCACGCGCTGGAAGCGGCGCAGGGGCTCGCCGTCGCGGAACATGGACAGATAGGCCGACAGGCCGGTGCCCGAGGCGATCAGCCACAGGTCCTGGCCGTCGGCAAAGCGCTCCAGCGTGAGGAACCCGAAGGCCGTCCTGTCCACGTACAGCCCGTCGCCCTCCTGCAGGCGGGCCAGCAGCGGGCTGAACTGTCCTTCGGGCACCACCACCGAATAGAACTCCAGCCAGGGCTCGCGCGCGCCCGAGACCATGGAATAGGCGCGCCACACGGTGGGCGCGGGCTGCTGCGCAGGGTCCGCCGGGCTGGCCGGGGCGCCGTTTTCGCCTGGGCCGGCCTGCGGCAGGCCCAGGCGGGCGAACTGGCCGGCCACGAATTCGAAGCCCTCGGGCCGGGTCACGCGCAAGGAGAACAGCTTGCCCGGCACCCATTCGGTGCGGGCGAGGACGGTCTGGCGGGTGTACTGGGTTTCTGCCATCGGCTCGGGGCCGGCGCCTTAGCGCTCTAGGTGCGCCAGCTTGCCTTCCTTGCCGTTCCATTCGTCGGCGTCGGGCAGCGGCTTCTTGGAGCGGCTGATGCTGGCGAACTCGGCCGACAGCTCGGCGTTCAGGGCGATGAACTGCATCTGGTCCTGCGGGACGTCTTCCTCGGCATAGATGGCGTTGGCGGGGCACTCGGGGATGCAGACCGCGCAGTCTATGCACTCGTCCGGGTCGATCACCAGGAAGTTCGGGCCTTCGCGAAAACAATCCACCGGACACACGTCGACGCAGTCGGTGTATTTGCACTTGATACAGTTTTCGGTGACAACGTGGGTCATGCTCTGGGCGCTCCAGGCGCGAGGAGATTTTTGGTCAGCAACCGCCTATTTTACCGAATGCGGGTAGGCAGGCCCGGATAACCCTGCGGCAAGCATAGGCGCGCACGGGCGCCGGCGCTTGGCCGGCGCGCGGCCGGCTTGCTGTAATAGAGAGCAGGCGGGCGTGGGGCGCGGCGCGCCCCGGCGCCAGGGCGCTGTGCTATGGTTGCGAAAATCTCCCTCTCGATCATGATAATAAAGTCGCTGCTCGATACCGACCTGTACAAATTCAGCATGATGCAGGTGGTGCTGCATCATTTTCCTGCTGCCCAGGTCGAATACCGCTACAAATGCCGCACGCCGGGGGTCAATCTCGAACCCTACCTGGACGAGATCCGCGAGGAGATCCAGGCGCTGTGCCGCCTGCGCTTTACCGAGGACGAGCTGCAATACCTGGGCAGCCTGCGTTTCATCAAGAGCGACTTCATCGACTTCCTGGGCCTGTTCCACCTGCCCCACAAGTGCATTTTCGTGGGCAAGGGCGAGGCGCCGGGCGAGATCTCGATCACCGTCAAGGGGCCGTGGCTGCACACCATCCTGTTCGAGATACCGGTGCTGGCCATCGTCAACGAGGTCTATTTCCGCAACACCCGGCAGTTTCCCGATTGGGAAGAGGGGCGCAAGCGCCTGCGCAACAAGATGCGCCAGGTGCTGGACGCGCCCGACATGGACGAGTTCCGGGTGGCCGAATACGGTACGCGCCGGCGTTTTTCGCGCGCCTGGCACGAAGAGGTGGTGCGCGAGCTGAAAACCCACATGGGCAAGCTGTTCGCCGGCACCAGCAACGTGCTGCTGGCCAAGGAAAACGGGGTCACCCCCCTGGGCACCATGGGCCACGAATACCTGCAGGCCTGCCAGGCGCTGGGGCCGCGCTTGCGCGATTCGCAGGTATTCGCCCTGGAAACCTGGGCCAAGGAGTACCGCGGCGACCTGGGCATCGCCCTGTCGGACGTCTATGGCCTGGACGCCTTCCTGCGCGACTTCGACATGTATTTCTGCAAGCTCTTTGACGGGGCCCGGCATGATTCGGGCGATCCTTTCGTCTGGGGCGAGCGCATGCTGGCGCATTACCACGCCAACCGCACCGATCCGCGCAACAAGCTGCTGGTGTTCTCGGATGCGCTGACCTTCCCGCTGGCCATGGAGCTGACGCGCCGTTTCGCCGGCCGCTGCAAGGTCTCCTTCGGCATCGGCACCAACCTGACCAACGACCTGGGGCACGAGCCGCTGCAGATCGTGATGAAGATGGTCCGCTGCAACGGGCAGCCGGTGGCCAAGGTGTCCGACGCGCCGGAAAAGACCATGTGCGACGATCCGGCCTACCTGGCCTATCTGCGGCAGGTCTTTCAGTTGGAATGAAATTTCTCCACACACGATTGCAAGGGAGTTTTGCATGAGCAGCATCCAGCGTTTCAATGTCGAAAAGCGCCTGTCGGACATGGCGGTCTACAACGGCGTGGCGTATCTGGCCGGACAGGTGCCCGATGACGCCAGCCTGGACATCACCGGCCAGACGGCGCAGGTGCTGGCCACCATCGACCGGCTGCTGGCCGAGGCCGGTACCGACAAGAGCCGCATCCTGATGGCGCAGATCTTCGTGGCCAACATGAAGGAATTCGACGGCATGAACAAGGCCTGGGATGCCTGGGTGGCCGATGGCAACGCGCCGCCGCGCGCCACCGTCGAGGCGCGCCTGGCCAATCCCGACTACAAGGTCGAGATCGTGGTGACCGCCGCCGTCGGCTGAGCGCCCAGCGGATCCTGGCCGTAATAGGCGGCCAGCATCGCGTACCAGCGCGGCAGGGCCCGGGCCAGCGGCGCCGGGTCCACGAAGAAGCTTTCGGAACTGACCGCGAAGAACTCGGCTTCGTCCGTGGCGGCATAGGGGTCCAGCGGCAGCTGGCCGTACCAGGGGTCGGCCTCGGGCCCCTCGGGATCGACATCGGGCGGGATCTGCGCCTCGATCTCCTCCAGCGCCTGGGTGAAGGCATCCAGGCTTTGCTCCAGCACGGCCCGCCATTGCCGGGGCGACAGGCCCGGCCGCCCTTGCAGGGCTGGCATGCCGTCGGCCACGCCCGTGCGCAGGTCCAGCTTGTGGGCGAATTCGTGGATGACCACATTGAAGGCGTGCAGCCCCGGCGCGCCGCCTTCCTGCCCCGCGGTATCGGGTTCGTCCCAGGCCAGCACCACCGGCCCGCCGTCCCAGGCCTCGCCGGCGGCTTCCTGCACGTACTCGTGCACCACGCCCGCCTCGTCCTGCTCGCTGCGCGGGATCAGGAAGCCGCCCGGGTAGACGATGATCTCGTTCCAGCCCGAGTACAGCGCCGGATCCAGCTTCAGGATGGGCAGGCAGGCCTGTGCGGCGATGGCCAGCACCATGGCATCGTTGAGCTGCAGTCCCCGCGCCCCATTGATGTGCTTGCTGGCCAGCAGCCAGGCGCAGCGCGCGCGCAGCTCGGCGCGCTCGCCGTCGTCCAGGCGGGCCAGGAAAGGGTAGGTGGACAGCACCTGCTCCCATAGTGCATCGGTGATGCGGGCGCGCATGCGGTCGATTTCGGCCCGCCCCGCACCGGCGCCCTTGAGCCAGCGCAGCATAAGCAAATATTCCCTTGGATTGAGCAAGGCGCCGGCCGCAAATCGGGCCGGGCGCTGGTGTAGAGTGTAGGGAAATTTGCGCTGCGGTAGTGCCTGCTTGTTGGGCGGGCAAGGCGCAGCGGGCTTTTTTCTTTCCGTTGACTTCATGGTGAACGACGACGCCGGCGCCTTGCCGGCGCCTTTCGATACGCAATGGTTCGCGCAGGCCGGCGCGGGCCTGGATCCGGCCGGCGCCGACCTGCTGCGGCGCGCCTGCGCCTGGGTGGCGCCGCAACTGGAAGGCGCTTGTTCGCCCACCGGCGAGGCCCTGGCCGAGCACGCCGCCGGCGTGGTGCGTATCCTGGCCGGCTTGCGCACCGATACCGCCACCCGCGCGGCCGCCGTGCTGGCCACCTTGCCGGTGGACCTGTCCGCGCCGGTGCCGGCGCTGCGCGAAGATCCCATCGCCAGGCAGTTCGGCCTGGAGCTGGGCAAGCTGGTGCAGGGCAGCCGGGCCCTGGTGCGCCTGGGCGCGGCCGCGCGCCAGTCCAGCGACAGCGCGGCCGACAGCGGCGCGCAAAAGGAAATGCTGCGCAAGATGCTGCTGGCCATGGCGGCCGACCTGCGCATCGTGCTCATGCGCCTGGCCTCGCGCCAGCAGACGCTGCGCTGGTATGCCCAGTCCAAGACGCCCTGCGACCCAGCCTTCGCCCGCGAGACGCTGGACCTGTATGCGCCGCTGGCCAACCGGCTGGGCATCTGGCAGATCAAGTGGGAAATGGAAGACCTGGCCTTTCGTTTCCTGGAGCCGGACCAATACCGCGACATCGCCCGCCTGCTGGAGGAAAAGCGCACCGAGCGCGAGGCCTTCATCGCGCGCGCCGTGCAGACGCTCAGCCAGGCGCTGGCCCGCGCCGGCATCCAGGCCGAGGTCAGCGGGCGCCCCAAGCACATCTACAGCATCTGGAACAAGATGCGCCAGAAAGGGCTGGCCTTCTCGCAGCTGTACGACCTGCGCGCCCTGCGCGTGATCGTGCCCGAAGAGCGCGACTGCTACGCCGCGCTGGGGCTGGTGCACGAGATGTGGCAGCCGGTGCCCGAGGAGTTCGACGACTACATCTCGCGGCCCAAGCCCAACGGCTACCGTTCGCTGCACACCGTGGTCACCGACGAGGACGGCAAGCCCTTCGAGGTGCAGCTGCGCACCCAGGCCATGCACCAGCATGCCGAGTACGGCATGGCCGCGCACTGGCACTACAAGGAGTCAGGCAAGCAGGGCGGGCGCACGCGCGCGGCGGGCGAGTACGACCGGCAGTTGTCCTGGCTGCGGCAACTGCTGGCCTGGAACAACGAGCTGGACGCCCAGGGACGCAGCGCGCCGCCGCACGGGCAGGCCGCGCACGAACAGCACATCTACGTGCTCACGCCGCAGGCGCGCGTCATCGAGCTGCCCGCCGGCGCCACCCCGGTTGACTTCGCCTATTACCTGCATACCGACCTGGGACACCGCTGCCGCGGCGCGCGCGTGGATGGCCAGATGGTGCCGCTGCATACGCGCCTGGCCACCGGCCAGACGGTGGAGATCATCGCCGCCAAGGCCGGCGGACCCTCGCGCGACTGGCTCAATCCGCAACTGGGCTTTCTGGCCAGTCCCCGCTCGCGCGCCAAGGTGCGGGCCTGGTTCAACGCCATCGAGCTGCAGCAGCGCATCACCCAGGGCCAGGCCTTGGTCGAGAAGGAGCTGCAGCGCCTGGGCAAGACCGCGGTCAAGCTAGAGCAATTGGCGCAGCAGCTGGGTTTTGCCCGGGCCGACGACCTGTACGTGGCGGTGGCCAAGGACGAGTTCAGCCTGCGCCAGATCGACGCGCTGTTCCAGCAGCCGGCCCAGCCCCTGGCCGATCCCGATGCCGTGGTGCCGCACGCCAGCCGCGCGGCCACCGGCGCGCCGGGCAAGAGCGGGGTCCTGGTGGTGGGCGTCGACGCCTTGATGACGCAGCTGGCGCGCTGCTGCCGCCCCGCCCCGCCCGACCGCATCGCCGGTTTCGTCACCCGCGGCCGGGGCGTGTCCATACACCGCGCCGATTGCCACAGCTACGCGGCGCTTGCCGAGCGGCATCCCGAGCGCGTCATCGACGTGGCCTGGGGCCAGACCGAGGGTTCGGTCTATCCGGTGGACGTCAGCGTGCGCGCCCACGACCGGCCGGGCCTGCTGCGCGACCTGTCCGAGGTTTTTGCGCGGCTGCGCCTGAACGTGGTGGGCGTCAACACCCAGAGCCGGCAGTCGCTGGCGCACATGGTCTTTACCGTCGAGGTGGGGGACGGCGCGCAACTGGCCCGGGCATTGTCGGCCATCGGCGAGGTCGCGGGCGTGGTTTCGGTCGTGCGCCGCTAGGGGCCGGCGCGCCGCCTGGGCTGGCGGCGGCCCGCGCTGCTAAAATGGCGTGTTGCAGTCTGGTTGAAACATTTGCCGGGCCTGGGCGCGCCAGCGGCCGGGCAGGGCCGGGCCGGACTGCGGGATCCGGTGTTCAGGCCGGCGCGGCCTGGGCCGCCCCTGGCGCCGAGCAGGAGAAGCCCGCTTGAAACCCTACGATTTTCCCGATGCGCGCGGCCATTTCGGTCCGTATGGCGGCGTTTTTGTCGCCGAGACGCTGATGCACGCGCTGGACGAGCTGCGCGCGGCCTATGCGCGCTACCAGAACGATCCCGAATTCATCGGCGAGTTCCAGCACGAGCTGCGCCATTTCGTGGGCCGGCCCACGCCGGTCTACCATGCCCGACGCTGGTCCGAGGAGCTGGGCGGGGCGCAGATCTGGTTCAAGCGCGAAGACCTCAATCACACCGGCGCCCACAAGGTCAACAACTGCATCGGGCAGGCCCTGCTGGCCCGGCGCATGGGCAAGCCGCGCGTGATCGCCGAGACCGGCGCCGGCCAGCACGGGGTGGCCACGGCCACGGTGGCGGCGCGCTACGGCATGCAGTGCGTGGTCTACATGGGCAGCGAGGACGTGCGCCGCCAGGCGTCCAACGTCTATCGCATGAAGCTGCTCGGCGCGCAGGTGGTGCCGGTCGAGTCCGGCTCGCGCACGCTCAAGGATGCGCTGAACGAAGCCATGCGCGACTGGGTCACCCACATCGAGAACACCTTCTACATCATCGGCACGGTCGCCGGCCCGCATCCCTACCCCATGATGGTGCGCGACTTCCAGTCGGTCATCGGCAACGAATGCCGCGCGCAGATGCCCGAGTTCGCCGGCCGCCAGCCCGACGTGGTGGTGGCCGCGGTGGGCGGCGGCTCTAACGCCATGGGCATCTTCCATCCCTATCTGGCGCTGCCCGAGGTCCAGCTGGTGGGCGTGGAGGCCGGCGGGCAGGGGCTGCACACCGGCCTGCACGCCGCCTCCATCACGGCGGGCCAGGTGGGCGTGCTGCACGGCAACCGCACCTACGTCATGCAGGACGAGAACGGCCAGGTCACCGAGACGCATTCGGTCTCGGCCGGACTGGACTACCCGGGCGTGGGGCCCGAGCACGCCTGGCTCAAGGACAGCGGCCGGGCCAGCTATGTCCATGTCACCGACGACGAGGCGCTCAAGACCTTCCATGACTGCTGCCGCATCGAGGGCATCATGCCCGCGCTCGAGTCCGCCCATGCCATCGCCCACGCCGTGCGGCTCGCGCCCACGCTCGCTCGCGACAAGATCATCCTGGTGAACCTGTCGGGGCGGGGCGACAAGGACATGCATACCGTCGCCGAGCGCGCGGGCATCCAACTCTGAAAGCCCACTCCATGAGCCAAGCAAGCGATCGCATCGCCCGCCGTTTCGAGGCGACCCGCCAACAGGGCCGGGCCGCCCTGATCCCCTATATCGCCGCCGGCGACCCGTCCCCGTCCGCCACCGTGCCCATCATGCATGCCCTGGTGGCCGCCGGGGCCGACATCATCGAGCTGGGGGTGCCGTTTTCCGATCCCATGGCCGACGGGCCGGTGGTCCAGCGCGCCGCCGAGCGCGCCATCGCCCAGGGCGTGGGCCTGAAGGACGTGCTGCGCATGGTCGCCGAGTTCCGGGCAAGCGATCCGGATACGCCGGTGGTGCTGATGGGCTATGCCAATCCCATCGAGCGCATGGGCCAGGCGGCCTTCGCGCAGGCGGCCCGCCAGGCCGGCGTGGACGGCGTGCTGTCGGTCGATTACCCGCCCGAAGAGATCGACGAGTTCGCGCGCCTGCTGGACGAGAACGGCATCGCGCCGATCTTCCTGCTGGCGCCCACCTCCACCGAGGCGCGCATCCAGGCCTTGGCCCGGATCGCGCGCGGCTACGTCTACTACGTCTCGCTCAAGGGCGTGACGGGCGCCGGCCACCTGGACACCGAGCACGTGGCCGCCCGGCTGGCCGACATCCGCCGCCACATCAAGGTGCCGCTGGGCGTGGGCTTTGGCATCCGCGACGCGCAGACGGCGCAGCGCATCGGCGCGGTGGCCGATGCCGTGGTGATAGGCAGCAAGCTCATCGAGACCATGGAGCAGGCGCTGCGGGACGTGCCGCCCGCGCAGCAGGCCGAGACGGCCGCGCAAGCCGCTTCCGATTGGCTCAAGACCATCCGCCAGGCGCTGCAGCCTGTTGCCGACCGCCCTGGCGTGCCGGCCTGAACCCGCCGCGCCGCCGGCATAACCGAACCGCTTTCGGCCAAACGATAACGAGTCATCACCATGAGTTGGATCGAAAAACTCCTGCCTCCCCGGATCAACAAGACCAGCAACGAGCAGGCTTCGCGCCGCGTGCCCGAAGGCCTGTGGGTCAAGTGTCCGTCGTGCGAGACCGTGCTGTACAACGAGGACCTGGCCGCCAACCTGCACGTGTGCCCCAAGTGCAGCCACCACATGCGCATCGGCGCGCGCGCGCGCATCGATTCGCTGCTGGACATCGAGGGCCGGGTCGAGATCGGCGGCAACGTGCGGTCGGTCGATACGCTCAAGTTCAAGGACTCGCGCAAGTATCCCGAGCGCCTGGCCGAGGCCGCCAAGCAGACCGGCGAGAGCGACGCACTGGTGGTCATGAGCGGCAGCATCCGGGGCGTGGCCACCACGCTGGCCTGCTTCGAGTTCGAGTTCATGGGCGGCTCCATGGGCTCGGTGGTGGGCGAGCGCTTTGCCCGCGGCGTGCAGGCGGCATTGGATAACAAGACGCCTTTCATCTGCGTGGCCGCCTCCGGGGGCGCGCGCATGCAGGAGAGCCTGCTCTCGCTCATGCAGATGGCCAAGACCAACGCCATGCTCACGCGGCTGTCGGCCGCCGGCCTGCCTTTCATCAGCGTGCTGACCGATCCCACCATGGGCGGGGTGTCGGCCAGTTTCGCCTTCATGGGCGATGTGGTCATCGCCGAGCCCAAGGCCCTGATCGGCTTTGCCGGCCCGCGTGTGATCGAGCAGACGGTGCGCGAGAAACTGCCCGAGGGCTTCCAGCGCTCGGAATTCCTGCTGCAAAAAGGCGCCATCGACATGGTGGTGGACCGCCGCCAGCTGCGCGAGGAACTGGCGCGCCTGCTGGCGCTGCTGACCAAGCAGCCGGTGGAAGCCGTATCGGCCTGACGCCCCAGGGGTCTTGCAGGCGGCTGCGGGTTTTTTCTGCTAATTTTGCGGGCATGAGCCTTGGGGGCACGCCGTCATGGTGACGGCGTGCCCCCAAGGCCGAACACTCATTGTTGGAGAGTCTTCGATCATGCACAAAAACAAGAACGGCCTTCGCGGCCTGGCCGCCGCCCGCAAGCGCCTGGGCATCCCGCGCGCGCTGGCGGGCCTGGGGCTGTTGGCCGCCGCCGCAGGCCTGGGCACCGCTGCCCAGGCCCAACCGGCGCAAGGCACCCAGGGCGGCATCAGCGTCCACGCCGGCGTGGGCGAGCATTACAAGCGCCTGGGCGTGAACTACGAAACGCCGTCGTTCTGGACCCACCGCTTCGGCAGCGACTGGGGCCGCCTGGACCTGGTGGGCGAACTGGGCGTGGCCTATTGGCAGGCCGACGGCTCTCGCAGCCCCGGCCACGTGTGGCAGTTCAATGCCGTCCCGATGTTCCGTTGGTGGATCGGCGCCAGCGAGCGCGCCTATATCGAGGCAGGCATCGGCGCCACCGTCTTTACCAGCACCCGCTTTGCCGACGAGGCCATCAGCACGGCCTTCCAGTTCGGCGACCACATCGGCGCGGGTTTCCTCATCAACGACGCCAACCGCATCGGCATTCGCTACTCGCATTTCTCCAATGCCAGCATCAAGCGCCCCAATCCGGGCCTGGATGTGCTGCAGCTGACCTATACCTATCAGTTCTGATCGGCACCGGCTTGCGCCGAAAAAAAGCCCGCGACAGCGGGCTTTTTTTCATGCGCCGCCCATGCGAGGGCGGCGTGCGCGCAGCACCAGGCGGCAGCACGGCCGCCTGGCGTGCCCGGCGGCTACTACTTGCCGAGCGTCTCGACCTGCACCAGCGGGGCGTTGGAGATGGGCGGCTGCGGCTTGCGGGCGCGCCCCAGCTTGGGCGGGGGCACCTGTGCCAGGCTGGCTTGCAAGGCTTCGGCCCGGCCCGGCGCAGTCTCCACCCATTGCAGGCCCGCGGCGGCGATCACCTCGTGCAGGCGCTGCTGGCTGGGCGCGGGCTCGGCCCCGGACGCGGCCGGCCCGGCTTGGGCGGTAGCGGCCTGGATGGCAGCGGCCTGGACAGGAGCGGCCTGGACAGGAGCGGCCTGGGCAGCAGCGGCGGCTGGCTCGGCTTGGGCGGCAGCGGCGGGTTCGGCCTGGACCGGTGCCGGGGTGGCCGGCTGGGTCGTGGCGGCAGGTGCCGCCAGCGGATCGCCCGCGGCCGGGACGAGGGCCGGTTCGGCCTGGGCCAGCGCTTGTTCCGTGCTGGCCGGCGTGGCCGTCACGGTTTCGGCCGGGAAGGGCAGGGGCTGGTCAGGCTGGGCCGGTTCGCCGGCTTGCTCTTGCGCGGGCGTATCGGCCTGCGCTTCGGGCTGGGCGGGGACCGCGGCCTGGGCCGGCTCGGCCTGGGCGCGTTCCTCGGCGGCCTGGGCCGGCTCCTCGGCCGGGGCCTGGGGCGCTGCTGGCGGTTCGGCGGTCTGCGCGGCGCGCAGGGCCGGATCCACCAGGGTCGAGACCGGCTCGGGCGCGGCGGGCGGCTCGGCGGCAGGCGGTTGCGCCTGCGCGGCAGCTTCGGCGGCCAGCGGCACGGCAACCGCCGGAGCGTATGCCGGGATGGTCGGCGCCGGCGCTTGTCCGGCATCGTCTTCGGCCTGCGCCTGGCCTTCGGCGCGGTTTTCGTCGGCCGAACCGTCCTGCGTGCCTGCGCCTGCCTCTTCACCGCTGCGGCGGCCCCGGCGGCTGCGGCGGCGGCGGCGCTTGCGTTCCGGGTCGCCGGTCTCGCCGTTTTGGTCGTCGGCTGCCGGGTGCAGCGCCAGGGCGGCATCGGCGGCGGTCTCGTCCCGGGCGCCAGCCTGGGGCGCGGCCTCGGTCACCGGCTGCTCGGGCGCCGCCGCGGTCTTGGCCGGCACCGCTTCGTCGATGCTCTGGGCCAGGGCGGCGACCATGTCTTCCTGCGATTGCGCCACGGCCGTGGCGCCTGCGGCTTCCTCGCGGCGCGGGCCGCGGTTGCGGCCACGGCGGCTGCGGCCGGAGCGGCCGTTTTCGCCGGCCTCGGCCATCGCCTGCGGATCGGCCGGCGCGATGGCGGGCTGGCGCGTCGTGGTGTCGCGTTCGGCCTCCTGGCGGCGGCCGCCGCGGCTGCCGCGCCGAGCGGTGTCCTCGCCCGCGGCCTCAACGGCGGCCGGGCCTTCGCGGCGCTCGCCGCGGCGGTTGCGCGAGCGTTCGCGGCCTTCGCCGCGGCCGCGTTCCTGGCCATCGGCACGGCGCGATTTCTCGCGCGGCGTGGCGGCCGGCTGGGCAGCGGCCGGCTCGGCGCTGGCCGCCGGCGAACCGCCCAGCCATTGCATCATGCGTTTGAACAGGCCGCCCAGGCCGCCGGCGGCGGCGGCTGCCGGCGCGGCGGGCGCCTCGGCCGCCGGAGCCGGGGCCGAGACGGGCGCCGGCTGGGCAGGCGTGATGCCCTTGACCAGCGCTTCGGGGCGGGTCTTGATTTCCTGCTCGCGCGGCGTCCAGGCGACGTTGGTGGCCGGCGCCTCGGCCAGCTCGAAGCTGGCGCGGGTCTGCTCCAGGCGCGGATCGTCGTGGCGCAGGCGCTCCAGGTGATGGTGCGGGGTTTCCAGGTGCTTGTTGGGTATCAGCACCAGGTTGACCTTCAGGCGGGCCTCCATCTTGGCGATGTCGGCGCGCTTCTCGTTCAAGAGGAAGGTGGCCACTTCGACGGGCACCTGGGCGTGCACCGCCGCGGTGTTCTCCTTCATGGCCTCTTCCTGGATCAGGCGCAGCACGTGCAGCGCGCTGGATTCGGCGTCGCGGATCACGCCGGTGCCGTTGCAGCGCGGGCAGGTCACGTGCGAACCCTCGTTCAGGGCCGGGCGCAGGCGCTGGCGCGAAAGCTCCATCAGGCCAAAGCGCGAGATCTTGCCCATCTGCACGCGGGCGCGGTCGAAATGCAAGGCATCGCGCAGGCGGTTCTCGACGGCGCGCTGGTTCTTGCTGTCCTCCATGTCGATGAAATCGATCACGATCAGCCCGCCCAGGTCGCGCAGGCGCAACTGGCGGGCCACTTCGTCGGCGGCCTCCAGGTTGGTGCGCAGGGCCGTTTCCTCGATGTCGGCGCCGCGGGTCGAGCGCGCCGAGTTCACGTCCACCGCCACCAAGGCCTCGGTGTGGTCGATCACCACCGCGCCGCCCGAGGGCAGCTCGACCGTGCGCGAATAGGCCGTCTCGATCTGGTGCTCGATCTGGAAGCGCGAGAACAGCGGGATGTCGTCGCGGTAGCGTTTGACGCGCTGGACGTTGTCCGGCATCACCACGCTCATGAAGGCCACCGCCTGGTCGGCGATGTCGTCGGTATCGATGAGGATCTCGCCGATCTCGGGCGAGAAATAGTCGCGGATGGCCCGGATGACCAGGCTCGATTCCAGGTAGATCAGGATGGGCGCGGCGTTCTCGCGCGCCGCGCCGTCGATGGCGTTCCACAGCTGCAGCAGGTAGGACAGGTCCCATTGCAGTTCTTCGACGCTGCGGCCGATGCCGGCGGTGCGCGCGATGATGCTCATGCCCTGGGGCACTTGCAGCTGGTCCATCGTCTCGCGCAGTTCCTGGCGGTCCTCGCCCTCGACGCGGCGCGAGACGCCGCCGCCGCGCGGGTTGTTGGGCATGAGCACCAGGTAGCGGCCGGCCAGCGATACGAAGGTCGTCAGCGCGGCGCCCTTGTTGCCGCGCTCTTCCTTCTCGACCTGGACGATGAGCTCCTGGCCTTCGTGCAGCGCCTCCTTGATGGTGGCGCTGCGCACGTCCACGCCTTCCTTGAAGTAGCTGCGCGCCACTTCCTTGAAGGGCAAAAAGCCGTGGCGGTCTTCGCCGTAGTTGACGAAGCAGGCTTCCAGGCCCGGCTCGATGCGGGTGATGACGCCTTTGTAGATGTTGCCTTTGCGCTGTTCGCGGCCGGCGGTTTCTATGTCAAGGTCGATGAGCTTTTGCCCATCGACGATGGCAACGCGCAGTTCTTCCTGGTGCGTTGCATTGAACAGCATGCGCTTCATGAGTGATGATCTCCATGGTCAGACGCGCCGAAATCGGCGCATCGCCTCGGGTCACTCGGTGTGCGGGGCTGAAGCAGGCAAGAGCGGGTGGCGCGGTTGCCCGCGCCACCGACGGTGGTCTAGGCGGGCACGGCACGCCCTAAGGCGCGGGGTTCGGTCAGCAGGGGGGTCAGGCGCACGGGTTGTGTTTTTGACGAGAAAGGTTGCTGTAAGAACACAGATGCGGGAAATATCGCACGCATCTGCTGCATGCATTGTGACGACGTTTTCTTGCTTTGAGTTCAGAGCCGCGTTCGGCCGGCAACGGGGGCTGCGTATCGTGGCGGGCCTAAGTGCTACATCGCCAATGGCAGCCGCGGCTGGGCCGACGACCAAGTGCCCCTGGGGCGGGATTCGGCGGCGGTACAATGACGGCCCGCGCTCCGGACGGAGACGCCAACATAATTGCATCTCTACGCCGGGCGGCTATATCCAGCCCCTTCAGGCTGGATGATTATATGCCGCTTTCCGCAATGCGCAAAGAAGACCCTCCCCAGAGCCCGTCCCCGGGCCATCCCCGCCGGCCGGCGGCCGGCGCCGCGCCGGCCGTGCGGCTGGTCGAGGTCTCGGCCGAACATGCCGGCCAGCGGCTGGACAACTTCCTGCTGCGCGAGTGCAAGGGCGTCCCCAAAAGCCATCTCTACAAGGCCATCCGGGGGGGGCAGGTGCGCGTGAACAAGGGCCGGGCCAGCGCCGAGACCCGGCTGGCCGGCGGCGACGTGGTCCGCATCCCGCCCCTGCGCCTGCCCGACCCCGGCCAACCCCGCCCCGTGCCCGGCACCGAATTCCCGGTGGTCTACGAGGACGAGGCCCTGCTGGTGGTGGACAAGCCGGCCGGGGTGGCGGTGCATGGCGGCAGCGGGGTCTCGTTCGGCGTGATCGAGCAGCTCAGGGCCGCCCGGCCGGCCCAGCCCTTTCTCGAGCTGGCGCATCGGCTCGACCGCGAAACCTCCGGCCTGCTGATGCTGGCCAAGAACCGCCGGGCCCTGCTGGCCCTGCATGAAATGCTGCGCGAGGGCCGGGGCCGCAAGCGCTATTACGCGCTGGTCGAGGGCGACTGGGTCAACGACCGGCAGCACATCCGGCTGCCGCTGCTTAAATGGACCACCCGCAGCGGCGAGCGCCGCGTGCGGGTGGACGAGGCCGGGCAGTTCGCCCATACCGTGGTTACGCTGCAACGCCGCTATGGCGCGTTCAGCCTGGTGCAAGCCGAGCTGCGCACCGGCCGCACGCACCAGATCCGCGTGCACCTGGCCGCCAGCGGCTTTCCCATCGTGGGCGACGACAAGTACGGCCGCGACGCCACGCGCCACGCCTTTGCGCAGCAGGGCTTTGCCCGCATGTTCCTGCACGCCTTCAGCCTGGAAATGGATCATCCCTTGGGCGCGGAGCCCTTGCACCTGCGGGCCGAGCTGCCTGCGGCGTGCCAGGCCGTGCTCGATCAACTGGAGAAAGACGCCCATGACGCCCCTTAGCGCCCAGTCCTACAGCCTGGTGGTGTTCGACTGGGACGGCACGCTGATGGATTCCACCCACAGCATCGTGGCCGCCATCCAGGCGGCCTGCCGGGACCTGGACTTGCCCGTGCCGTCGGCCTCGGCCGCCAGCTGGGTCATCGGCCTGTCCCTGGAAAGCGCCCTGCGCCGCGCCGTGCCCGGGCTGACCGCCGCCCTGATGCCGCGCTTCCTGGAGCGCTACCGCATCCATTACCTGACGCGCGACCCCGAGCTGCGCCTGTTCGAGGGCATCCCGGGGCTGCTGGAGGACCTGGCCGCGCGCAACATCCGCCTGGCCGTGGCCACCGGCAAGAGCCGCGTGGGCCTGAACCGCGTGCTGGCCGCCACCGGCCTGGGGCCGCGCTTCGAGACCACCCGCTGCGCCGACGAATCGTTCAGCAAGCCGCATCCGGCCATGCTGCA
Source organism: Orrella sp. JC864 (assembly GCF_037026685.1). NCBI lineage: Bacteria > Pseudomonadati > Pseudomonadota > Betaproteobacteria > Burkholderiales > Alcaligenaceae > Orrella > Orrella sp. JC864. The sequence goes on from NZ_JBANET010000014.1 coordinate 86,129, forward strand.
CGAGATCATGCAAGAGCTGGACGTGCCGCCCGCGCAGGTGCTGATGATCGGGGACACCTCGCACGATCTGCAGATGGCGGCCAACGCCGGGGTGCATGCGCTAGGCGTGACCTACGGCGCGCACGAGCACAAGGAGCTGCTGGCCTGTGCGCCGCAGGCCATCGTGCACGACGTGGCGGGCCTGCGCGAGTGGCTGTTGCCGCGCGTGGCGGCCTGAGCGGGCGGGGCGGCAGGCCGGATGCCCGCGCCGCCGCGCCGTGTGCGGGGGCGCGGCGGGAACCGGCGGCGCGCCGGCTTGTCCAAGGACCACGACGGTATGGCCCGCGCGGCCGGTCGCTTTCCTTTCGGAGCCCTGCGATGTCGAAATTCAAGATCCCGGCCGTGCCGTCCAGCGAAATCACCCCGCCCGAAGTCTGGCAGGCGCGCCGCGAGTGGATCGCCCGCGCCGGCGCCGCGGCCCTGGCGCTGGGCGCGCCCTCCTGGGCGCACCGCCGGGCGATGGCGGCGCCGGCGCCGGGCTCGCCGCTGCCCGGCAAGCCCGATCCGCGCTACGCGGTCATGGACGCGCCCACACCCGAGCGGGACGTCACTTCCTACAACAACTACTACGAGTTCGGCACCGACAAGGGCGATCCGGCGCGCCATGCCGCGGCCCTGCGCCTGGATCCCTGGGCCGTCGCCGTGCAGGGCGAGGCGGCCCGGCCGCGCAGCTTCGCGCTCGAAGACCTGCTCAAGCTGGCGCCCATGCAAGAGCGCGTATACCGGCTGCGCTGCGTAGAGGGCTGGTCCATGGTCATTCCCTGGGTCGGCTATTCCTTGTCCGAATTGCTCAAGCAGGTCGAGCCGACCGGCAACGCCAGGTACGTCGAGTTCGTCACCGCCATGCAGCCCGAGAACATGCGCGGGCTGAAGTCGTCGGTGCTCGAATGGCCGTATACCGAGGTGCTGCGCATGGACGAGGCCATGCATCCGCTGACCATGCTGGTTTTCGGCCTGTACGGCAAGGTGCTGCCCCAGCAGAACGGCGCGCCCGTACGCCTGGCCGTGCCCTGGAAGTACGGGTTCAAGTCGGCCAAGTCGCTGGTGGCCATACGCCTGCACGAAAAGCCGCTGCCCAGCAGCTGGATGCGCGCGGCGCCGCACGAGTACGGCTTTTACGCCAACGTCAACCCCGAGGTGCCGCATCCGCGCTGGAGCCAGGCCACCGAGCGGCGCATCGGCGAAGGGGGCTTGTTCGCGCCCAAGCGCAAGACCTTGATGTTCAACGGCTATGCCGAGCAGGTGGCCTCGCTCTACCAGGGCCTGGACCTGCGGGCCAACTACTGAAGCGGCATGGGCATCGCTAGGCCGGCCGCCCTCGATGCCCGGACGGTGGACCGGCTCAAGCCGCTGCTCTTCGCGCTGGGGCTGTTTCCCTTGGCCCGCTGGTTCTGGCTGGGCTGGCAAGGCGGGCTGGGCGCCAACCCGGTGGAATTCCTGACGCGCTCGTCCGGGACCTGGACGCTGGTGTGCCTGCTGGCGACGCTGGCCGTCACGCCGCTGCGCAGGCTGCTGGGCGCGCCGGCCCTGGTGCGGCTGCGGCGCATGTGCGGGCTGTTCGCCTTCTTCTATGCCAGCCTGCACTGCCTGGCCTGGGCCGGCTGGGAGCAGGGGTTTAGCGCTGCAGGCATGTGGGCCGATTTCCTGCAGCGGCCCTTCGTGACGGTGGGCTTGACCGCCTTTGCGCTGATGGCCCTGCTGGCCCTGACTTCGACGCGGGGCTGGATGCGCCGCCTGGGCCCGCGCTGGCAGGCGCTGCACCGCTCGGTGTACGCCGTGGGCGTGCTGGCGATCGTGCATTATTGGCTGCACAAGGCGGGCAAGAACGATTTTGCCGAGGTCTGGCTCTACGGCGGCGTGCTGGCCGCGTTGCTGGGCTGGCGGGCATGGCACGCGGCTAGGCAGCGGGCGGCCAGGCCGCGTTAGGCGGCATTCAGTTAAGCTTGGCTCCTTTGCGCCGCAGCGCGCCGGATGGGCGCGCCAGGCGCGCCATGCCCATTGCTTCGCGCCCATGCAGCCTGCGACTTCTCCCGCCGTCCGCGTGCCGATACGGCCCGGCGACTTTTCCCTTTCGGCCTTCGTGGCCGGCTTCGTCTGCGTCCTGGTGGGCTTTACCAGCTCCGCCGTCATCGTATTCCAGGCGGCCCAGGCCAGCGGCGCCGGGCCGGCCGAGACGGCCTCGTGGATATGGGCGCTGGGCCTGGGTTGCGGCCTGACGAGCATCGGGCTGTCGCTGCGCTACCGCCAGCCTGTCGTGACGGCCTGGTCCACGCCCGGCGCCGCGCTGCTGGTGGCCAGCACCATGGGCCTGAGCCTGCCGCAGGCCACCGGCGTGTTCATGGCGGTGGGCTTGCTGGTCCTGCTGTGCGGCGTCACGCGCAGCTTCGAGCGGGCCATGTCGCGCATCCCCTTGCCGCTGGCCGGCGCCATGCTGGCCGGCGTGCTGCTGCGTTTCGGGCTGGAGGTGTTCCTGGCCATGCAAAGCCAGTTCCTGCTGGTGCTGGCCATGGCCGCGTTCTACCTGGCCGGGCGCCGCGCCTGGCCGCGCTATGCGGTGCTGGGGGCGCTGCTGGCCGGCGTGGCGGTGGCCGCCACGCAAGGCCAGCTGCACCTGGACCAGGTCCAGGCCAGGCTGGCGACGCCGATATTCACGGCGCCCGAGTTCTCCTGGGAAGCGCTGGTCGGCATGGCGCTGCCGCTGTTCGTGGTCACCATGGCCTCGCAGAACGTGCCGGGAGTGGCCACGCTGCGCGCCTCGGGCTATGACGCGCCGATCTCGCCCCTGATCTCCTGGTGCGGCCTGGCCACGCTGGTGCTGGCTCCCTTTGGCGGCTTCTCCGTCAACCTGGCGGCGATCACGGCGGCCATCTGCATGGGGCCCGAAGCCCACGCCGACCGCAACAAGCGCTATACCGCGGCCGTGGCCGCCGGCCTGTTCTACCTGCTCATCGGCCTGTTCGGCGCCACGCTGGTGGCGCTGCTGGCGGCGTTTCCCCGCGAGCTGGTGGCGGCCATCGCGGGGCTGGCCCTGATCAACACCATCGGCGGCGGCCTGGCCACCGCCGTGCAGGACGAGACCCAGCGCGAGCCGGCGCTGCTGACCTTCCTGGTCACGGCATCGGGGGTGACGCTGATGGGCATCGGCTCGGCCTTCTGGGGGCTGGTGGCGGGCGTGCTGGCGATGCTGGTGCTGCGCCGCGCGCGGCGCTGAGCGTCAGTCCGGCAGGCTTTGCAGGATGGCGGCGCTTTGGGCGTCGAAGCGGCCCTCGTAGTCGGAGGGGCGGTAGCGCAGCTGGAAGGCCACCAGCGCCTTGACGGTCTGCTCGTCGGCCACGCCGTGCTGCGGCACCGCGTAGCCCAGGCGGTGCAGTTGCGATTGGAACCAGGCCACGTCGGGCACCGTTCCCGCCTCGTATTCGGCCTGCAGCCGCGCCGCGGCCGCCTCGTCGTACCAGCGACCCAGGCCGGCCTGCGCCAGCCGCTTCCAGGGAAACAGCGGACCCGGATCCCATTTCCGGCGCGGCGCGATGTCGCTGTGCGCCACGATGTCGCGCGCCGCGATGCCGTGGCGCTGCACGATGTCGCGCATCAGCGCGATCAGCGTCTCGATCTGCGCATCGGAATAGGGGTGCCATTGCGGCTTGCCGTCGGCGCCGGTGGTCCAGCCCGGGTTGACGATCTCGATGCCGATGGAGCTGGCGTTCAGCCAGGTCCGTCCGTGCCATTGGCTTTGGCCGGCGTGCCAGGCACTGCGGTGTTCGTCGACCAGCCGGTAGACGCGCGGGCGCGGCTCGTCGGTGATCAGGTAGTGGCTGCTGACCTGGCCGCGGCTGAGCACCTTGAGCGACTGCGCGTTGCCCGAGCCGGTGTAGTGCAGCACCAGAAAACGCACGCGGCTGCTCTGGCCGAGCGCCTGCACCGAGGTGTCGATGTCCAGCCCTTGCGGGCCGGTGCCGGCGCAGCCGGCCAGCAGGCCCGCCAGCCCGAGGCAGCCGGCCCGCAGCTGCCACGTCCGCTGCCAGCGCGCGATCGCCACTAGCGCCCCGCCAGGAACAGGAAAAGCGTGGGCAGCTTGTCCAGCTGGGGGGGCGGCTGCTGTTTCCATTGCGCCACGGTGCGCGTGCATATCCACTCCTGCGGGGTCGTCAGCGCGCGCGCCACGCACAGGCGTGTGTCGCCGCGCAGGGCAGCCAGCAGGGTGGCGAACATCGCGCCGTTGCGATAGGGGGTTTCGATCAGCATCTGCGTCTGATTGGCGCGGGCCGAGGATTGTTCCCAGGCCTTGAGCTGCTGGGCGCGCTCCTGCGGGTTGACCGGCGCATAGCCATGAAAGGCGAAGCGCTGGCCGTCCAGTCCGCTGGCCATCAGGCCCAGCAGCAGCGAAGAGGGGCCGACCCAGGGCTTGACCTGCATGCCCATGCGGTGGGCGAGCTCGACCACGCGCGCGCCGGGGTCGGCCACTGCCGGGCAGCCGGCCTCGGACACCAGGCCGATGTCGCGGCCCGCTTGCAGCGGCGCCAGCCATTCGTTCATCTGCTGCGCCGTGGTGCGCGCATCCAGGGTATGGATCTGGATTTCCTGCAGCGGCCGCGCCGTGCCGGCCAGCTTCAGGAAGGCCCGGGCGGTCTTGGCGTTCTCGGCGATGTAGCAATCGATCCGGCCGGCCAGCTCGCGCACCGTTTGCGGCAGCCAGCTCTCGATCGGGGCATCGCCCAGGCCGACCGGGATCAGGTGCAGGGCGGCTGTGTGCGATGCGTTCATGGGGTCGCTTGCGCGTGCTGCGCGGGCAGGTGACGCAGGGGATCCAGGCCGAATTCGGCCAGCATGGCCGTCAGGGCGATCAGCGGCAACCCGATGATGGCGGTGGGGTCGTCGCTGTGCATGCTTTGCATCAGGGCGATGCCCAGGCTCTCGGCCTTGGCGCTGCCCGCCGTGTCGTAGGGGCGCTCGGCCAGCAGGTAGGCCTGGATGGCCGCCTCGTCCAGCGTGCGGAAGCGGCATTCGGTGACCACGTCGCGCGCCAGCCAGCGCTGCCCGTCAGTGACGGCCAGGGCGCTGTGGAAGCGGACCGTGCGGCCCGAGAGCCGCCGCAGCTGCGCCTGCGCCTGCGCATGGCCGCCGGGCTTGCCCACCGGCGCGCCATCCACGGCGGCGACCTGGTCCGAGCCGATTACCACCGCGCCAGGGTGCCGCCCGGCCACGGCCTGCGCCTTGGCCCGCGCCAGGCGCAGGGCCAGTTCGCCGGGCGGCTCGCCCGGCAGGGGCGTCTCGTCCACCTGTGGCGGCTCGGCAACGAACGGCAGGCGCAGGCGCTCGAGCATCTCGCGCCGGTAGCGCGAGGTCGAGGCCAGGATCAGCAAGGGGCGGTCCGCCGGGCCGGCGCCGCCGCGGGGTGGGTTATCGAGGCTCATCTAAAATTGACGCGTGCATGGAATGCGCAGTATTATTGCCCGTTTTGCGGCGGCGTGCGTGCCCTTGCGGGCGCGGTGTTTGCGGGCCCCGGTTCGTGGCCGCTGCGGCGGCGCTGGCAAGACGCCCGGCAAGAGCCCTGGAGCCCAGGGACCAGATCCAGGCAGGAAACCAAAGGACTGAAAACCGGTCAAGCAAGGCAAGCCGGCGGCATGGCGGCGATGCCGGGTCGTGGCCGGCGTGCGGGACGGTGCGAGACACCAGGGAGGGAGCGACTGTGGCCGATGCGCATCAAGCAGCCGACATCAATCCTTCGGCGATGGATGTCTTCGAATTCGTGCGCTTGCGCAGGCATGCGCAGGGCGAGGTCGGCCTGGGCCGCTTCGTCCGGCTCCTGCAGGACCTGCCCGAGCAGCCGCAGGGCGAGGCGGGCCTGGTACGCTGGGCCATCGACGGCGAGCAGGGCACCCGCGGCGAGCAGCTGCTGCGCCTGCAGATCCAGGCCCGGCCGCTCGTGCAGTGCCAGCGCTGCCTGCAGCCTTTTGCCTGGCCCGTCCAGGCCGAGGTGCTGCTGCAGCCGGTGCTGACCGAGGCCGAGCTCGACGAGGGCCTGCCGCTGGACGAGGAAGAAGACCTGGATGCGAGCCAGCCCGAAAAGGTGCTGGGGTCGCGCCGGTTCGACCTGCTGGCGCAGATCGAGGATGAGCTGATTCTGAGCATCCCGTATGTGCCGCGCCACGAGGTCTGCCCCGATGGCAGCCCGGGCGCTGGCGGCGCCCAGGCGCAGGACGAGCGCCGCCCTTCGCCCTTCGAGGCGCTGGCCAGGCTCAAGCGTAACGATGCCGACAAGGCATGAAGTCAGAATCACAGGCAGTACGTAGTTCCGTTAGATAAACATCGGGTCCGCATGTCGTACAATGCGGCCCGTTCCAAGGAGTCATCATGGCTGTTCAGCAAAACAAAAAGAGTCCCTCGAAGCGTGGCATGCACCGCTCCCACGATTTCCTGGGCAATCCTCCCACCGCCGTCGAACCCACGACCGGCGAAGTGCACCTGCGTCACCACATCAGCCCCAACGGCGTGTACCGGGGCCGCAAGGTTCTGAAGACCAAGAACGACGAGTAAGCTGCAAGCCTGCTGCCTGCGCGCTGATTCCTGGCATCCGTGACACGCATTGCCATCGACTGCATGGGCGGGGACGCCGGCCTGCCCGTAACGGTGCCGGCCGCCGTCGAGTTCGCCCAGCGGCATCCCGATGTGCAGCTCCTGCTGGTGGGGCTGGCCAGCGAAATCGAGCAATCGCTCGCGTCGCATCGTGACGCGCCGCGCGATCGCATCGAGGTCGTCCACGCCGCCGAGGTCGTCTCCATGGACGATTCGGTCGAGGTCGCCTTGCGCCGCAAGAAAGACTCGTCCATGCGCCTGGCCGCCCAGGCGGTCAAGGACGGGCGCGCCGACGCCTGCGTGTCGGCCGGCAACACCGGCGCCTGGATGGCGATCTCGCGCTACGTGCTCAAGACGCTGGACGGCATCGACCGGCCGGCCATCGCCACGTCCATTCCCAGCCAGACCGGCGCCACGACCATGCTGGACCTGGGCGCCAACGTCGATTGCACCGCCGAGCACCTGCTGCAGTTCGCCATCATGGGCAGCGCGCTGGCCCAGGCCGTGGACCAGCGCGAGCGTCCTTCCGTGGGCTTGCTCAACATCGGCGAGGAAGTCATCAAGGGCAATGACGTGGTCAAGCAGGCCGCCGAGCTGCTGCGCGCCAGCCAGCTGAATTTCCACGGCAACGTCGAGGGCGACGACATTTTCAAGGGCACGGTCGACGTGGTGGTCTGCGACGGCTTCGTGGGCAATGTCGTGCTCAAGTCCATCGAAGGCCTGGCCAGGATGCTGGGCTCGATGATCCGCGAAGAATTCAAGCGCAATCCCTATACGCTGCTGGCCGGCGCCGTGGCCACGCCCGTGCTCAACCGTTTCCGCCAGCGCGTGGACAACCGCCGCTACAACGGCGCGGCCCTGCTGGGCCTGCGCGGCGTGGTCATCAAGAGCCATGGCTCGGCCGATGTCTATGCCTACGGCTTTGCGCTGCAGCGGGCCCGCGAGGCCGTCATCAGCCGCCTGCTCGAGCGCACCGCGCACGGCGTGGCGCAAATGACCGGCTTGAGCGCGCCCGCGCCGGACGGCGTCCGGGCGCCCGAGCCGCCCCTGGCCGAAGGATCCACTGGAAGCTCCCTATGACGCAGAACGCTTATTCGCATGCCGCCATCGCTGGCTCGGGCAGCTTCCTGCCTTCGCGCGTGGTCACCAACGACGACCTGGCGGCCGAGCTGGCCACCCGTGGCATCGAGACCTCCGACCAGTGGATCGTCGAGCGCACCGGCATCCGCCAGCGGCACCTGGCCGAGCGCGGCGTGCGCACCAGCGAGCTGGCCACCGAGGCCGCCCGCCGCGCCCTGGACGACGCCGGCATGGCGGCGGACGAGCTGGACCTGATCATCGTGGCCACGTCCACGCCCGACTACGTGTTTCCCAGCACCGCCTGCCTGGTGCAGGCCAACCTGGGCAACCAGGGGGCGGCGGCCTTCGACGTGCAGGCGGTGTGCAGCGGTTTCGTCTACGCGCTCTCGACGGCCGAGGCCTACATCCGCGCCGGCCGCGCCCGCTGCGCGCTGGTGATCGGCGCCGAGGTGTTTTCGCGCATCCTCGACTGGAACGACCGCTCGACCTGCGTGCTGTTCGGCGACGGGGCTGGCGCGGTGGTGCTCAAGGCCTGCGACACGCCGGGCGTGCTGGCCTCGGCCCTGCATGCCGACGGCAGCCTGATGAAGATCCTGTGCGCGGCCGGCAACGTGGCCTATGGCGAAGTCACCGGCGATCCTTTCCTGCGCATGGACGGCCAGGCCGTCTTCAAGCAGGCCGTGACCGTGCTCGAGCGCTCGGCGCGCAAGGTTTGCGCAGAGGCCGGCGTGTCGGTGCAGGACATCGATTGGCTGGTGCCGCACCAGGCCAACGTGCGCATCCTCAATTTCCTGGCGCGCAAGCTGGACGTCTCGCTGGACAAGGTGGTCCTGGCGCTGGACAAGCATGCCAACACCTCGGCGGCCAGCGTGCCGCTGGCCTTCGACATGGCGCGCCGCGACGGGCGCATCCAGGCCGGGCAACTGGTGCTGCTGCAAGGCGTGGGCGGCGGATTCACCTGGGGTTCGGTGCTCGTCCGGGTATGACGGCGCCCGGGCGCCGCACTATGGGCTAAGAATACCTACAACAGGGCTACCTTCATGAAAATCGCTTTCGTTTTCCCGGGGCAGGGCTCGCAGTCGGTCGGCATGCTCGATGCCTGGCAGGGCAATGCCGCCGTAGCCGACACCCTGGCCGCCGCCTCGCAGGCGCTGGGCCAGGACCTGGCCGCGTTGATCGGGCAAGGGCCGGCCGAGCAGCTGAACCTGACCACCAATACCCAGCCGGCCATGCTGGCCGCGGGCGTGGCGCTTTACCGGGCCTGGCTGGCGGCCGGCGGCGCGCAGCCGGCCGTGGTGGCCGGCCACAGCCTGGGCGAATACGCCGCGCTGACGGCCGCCGGCTCGCTGGCGCTCGAGGACGCGGTGCGGCTGGTGCGCATCCGGGCCGATGCCATGCAGGCAGCCGTGCCGGTGGGCACGGGCGCCATGGCCGCCATCCTGGGCCTGGACGACGATGCGGTGCGCCAGGCCTGCAGCCAGGCCGCCCAGGGCGAAGTGGTCGAGGCGGTCAATTTCAACGCGCCGGCCCAGGTCGTGATCGCCGGCCACAAGGCGGCGGTCGAGCGCGCCTGCGAGGCCGCCAAGGCCGCCGGGGCCAAGCGTGCGCTGCCGCTGCCGGTCTCGGCGCCTTTCCATTCCAGCCTGCTCAAGCCTGCCGCCGACGTGCTGCGGGATGCCTTGTCGAAGGTACAGGTGAACCCGCCTGCCATCGCCGTGATCAATAACGTCGACGTGGCCCAGGTCAGCGATCCGCAGGCCGTGCGCGATGCCCTGGTGCGCCAGGCCTGGCACCCGGTGCGCTGGGTCGAGACCTTGCGCGCCATGAAGGCCCAGGGCGTGACGCACGTGGTCGAATGCGGCCCGGGCAAGGTCCTGGCCGGCCTGACCCGCCGCATCGATCCGGATCTGGTGGGGCTGGCCATCACCGACCCGGCCTCGCTCGAAGCCGCCCTGGCTACCCTGTCCGCCAACTGAAAAGAGAATCAAGCATGGATCTGCAAGGCAAAGTCGCCCTGGTGACCGGCGCTACGCGCGGCATCGGACGGGCCATTGCGCAAGAACTCGCCCAGCAGGGCGCCACCGTGGTGGGCACCGCCACTTCCGAAGCAGGCGCGCAATCGATCAGCGAAGCCCTGCAGGCGCAGGGCGGGCGCGGCGTGGTCCTGGACGTTACCGACGCCGAGGCCTGCAGCGCCCTGATCGAAGCCCTGGGCAAGGAAGGCGGCGGCCCGCACATCCTGGTCAACAACGCGGGCATCACCCGCGACACCCTGGCCATGCGCATGAAGGACGAGGACTGGTCGGCGGTCATCGACACCAACCTGGCGGCGGTGTTCCGCCTGTCCCGCGCGGTGCTGCGCAACATGATGAAGGCCCGCTGGGGCCGCATCATCAACATCACCTCGGTGGTGGGCGCCAGCGGCAACGCGGGCCAGGCCAACTACGCGGCCGCCAAGGCCGGCGTGGCCGGCATGTCGCGCGCCCTGGCCCGCGAGCTGGGCAGCCGCGGCATCACGGTCAATTGCGTGGCGCCGGGTTTCATCGAGACCGACATGACCCGCGCGCTGGACGACAGCCAGACGGCGGCGCTGCTGGGCCAGATCCCGCTGGGCCGGCTGGGCTCGCCGGCCGACGTGGCCCACGCCGTGGCGTTCCTGGCCAGCCAGCAGGCGGGTTACATTACCGGTACGACCCTGCACGTGAACGGCGGCATGTATATGCAGTAAATGACGGCATCCTGCCGTCGGGCAGGCATCGCCGCCCGGCCCTGGCGCCTGCCGCGCCCCGGGGACGATGCCTGTGTTTTTAGTCATGGCCTCGTGTTTGCTAACCTCTACGCTTGGCTATAATTCGCGGGATTTTTCCCAATTGGAGATCTGCATGGAAAGCATCGAACAGCGCGTCAAGAAGATCGTCGCTGAACAACTTGGCGTGAACGAAGCCGAGATCAAGAACGAATCTTCCTTCCTTGACGACCTCGGTGCCGATTCGCTCGACATGGTCGAACTGGTCATGGCTCTGGAAGACGAATTCGAGACCGAGATCCCCGACGAAGAGGCCGAAAAGATCACGACGGTTCAGCAGGCGGTCGACTACATCAACGCGCACGCCAAGCAATAAGTACCGTTCTCTCGTGCCGGCCGGCTCGCCTGGAGCGCCGGCACGGGATGCGGGCGCCGTCAGGCTGCCGTCCGGCCAGGTCGTGCCTGGGCTGCATGGCTTTGGCTTGCCGGCGCTTTCGCGCCAGCGCGCGGCCTGCCGCATGACGGGCGTCACGTCATGCCGCCCTTGCGCCGCACCCAGGTTCCAGCGCCCGTTCCGGGCCGGCCTGCCCGAGCCTGCAGCGCAGGCATTTTCATCTGTTTGAGGAGTCTTCCGTGAAGCGACGTGTCGTCATCACCGGATTGGGTATCGTCAGCCCGGTCGGCAACGATATTTCGACCGCCTGGGACAATATCGTCAACGGCCGGTCGGGCATTGGCCGCATCTCGCGCTTCGATCCGTCCGTGCTGACCACGCACATCGCCGGCGAGGTCAAGGATTTCGACGTCACCCAGTACATTCCCGCCAAGGAAGCCCGGCAGATGGATACCTTCATCCATTACGGCTTTGCCGCCGGCGTGCAGGCCTGGCGCGACAGCGGACTGGAGGTCACGGACGCCAATGCCGAGCGCATCGGCGTGATCGTGGGCTCGGGCATCGGCGGGCTGCCGCGCATCGAGGAAACCCAGACCGACCTGCTCGAGCGCGGGCCGCGGCGGATTTCGCCGTTCTTCGTGCCGGCCTCGCTGATCAACCTGATTTCCGGGCAGCTGTCCATCCATTTCGGCATGAAGGGCCCCAGCTATGCCGTGGTCTCGGCCTGCACGACCGGGCTGCACTGCATCGGCGATGCGGCCCGCCTGATCGAATACGGCGATGCCGACGTGATGGTGGCCGGCGGCGCCGAATCCACCGTCTCGCCCCTGGGCATCGGCGGCTTTGCCGCCATGCGCGCGCTCTCGACCCGCAACGACGACCCCACGGCGGCTTCGCGCCCCTGGGACCGCGACCGCGACGGTTTCGTGCTGGGCGAGGGCGCCGGCGTGCTGGTGCTCGAGGAATACGAGCACGCCAAGAAGCGCGGGGCGCGCATCTATGGCGAGTTCGCCGGCTACGGCATGAGCTCGGACGCGCATCACATCACCGCGCCGGACCGCGACGGCCCGCGCCGCGGGATAGTCAACGCGCTGCGCAACGGCGGCCTCAATCCCGAGGACGTCCAGTATGTGAACGCTCACGGCACGTCCACCCCCCTGGGCGACAAGAACGAGACCGAGGCGCTGAAGCTGGCCTTCGGCGGGCATGCCAGCAAGCTGGTGGTCAATTCGACCAAGTCCATGACCGGGCACCTGCTGGGCGCGGCCGGCGGTATCGAGGCCGTGTTCACCACCCTGGCCGTGCACCACCAGGTCTCGCCGCCGACCATCAACATCGTCAACCAGGATCCCGAGTGCGACCTGGACTACTGCGCCAACCAGGCGCGCGAGATGAAGATCGACGTGGCCCTGTCGAACTCCTTCGGGTTCGGCGGCACCAACGGCTCGATGGCCGTGCGCAGGATCTGAATGGGTCCGGCGGCTGACCCGCACTGGAGCGCATATGCCGTGGCCGGCGACCGGCCTCGGGCGGTCACCGCCCTGGCAGCGCTGGCGGGCTGGGCCGCGGCGCTGGCGCTGGCGGGCCTGGCGCCCGCGTGGGGACAGGCGGCCTGCATGCTGGCCGCCTGCCTCTGGAGCGCCTGGCTCTGGCGCGGGCATGCCCGGCCCGGGCCGGCCCGCACGTTGCGCGTCTCGGCCTGCGGCCGGCATTGGCAACTGGGCGGGGCGGACGGCTGGCAGGACGTCCAGCCCGTGGCGCGCTGGCAGACCGGCGCCTGGCTGACCTTGGACCTGGCGTACACCGGGCGGGATATCGAGCCCGCCACGGCGCTGCCGAACGGAAATATTGCATTGCAAAAAAACACCTGGCGCCTGCTTTGGGCCGGCCTGGCCGGGCCGCACGGATGGGCCGGACGCCGGCCTGGCGCGGCGCGCAGGCGCCGCTGCACGCTTTGGCGCAGCCGCCTGGCCCCGCAGGCCTGGCGGCGGCTGGCCTGGTTGTCGGCCGCCAGCCTGGCGCGCCGGCCGGCGGGCCTGGAGGGCGCAGCGTGAGCGAGCGCGACGCCGACGCCGAACTGGTCGCCCGGGTCCAGCGCGGCGACAAGAAAGCCTTCGACCTGCTGGTGCTCAAGTACCAGCGCAAGATCACGCGCCTGCTCTCGCGCATGATCCGCGACCCCTCGGATATCGAGGACGTGGCCCAGGAGGCCTTCATCAAGGCCTACCGCGCCCTGCCGCAATTCCGGGGCGAGTCGGCCTTCTATACCTGGCTGTACCGCATCGCGGTCAATACCGCCCGCAACTGGATGGCCTCGTCCGGCCGCCGGCCCAGCGCTCCCAATGCGCTGGAGATGGAAGACGGTGAAACTTTTAACGAAACCGACAACCTAACGGACATCAGCACACCGGAATCGGTGGCGGCCAGCCGGGAAATCGCCCAGACGGTCAACGATGCCATCCAGGACCTGCCCGAGGAGCTGCGCACGGCGATCATCCTGCGCGAGATCGAAGGCATGAGCTACGAGGACATCGCCCAGACCATGGACTGCCCGATCGGCACGGTCCGTTCGCGCATATTCCGGGCCCGCGAGGCCATTGCCGCCCGCCTGCGTCCATTGCTGGATGTCGATACCGAGCGTCGCTGGTAAGGAGTTCAACGTTATGCAAACCCAAACCGTATCCCGTACCGAGCATGCCGACACGCAAAGCCATTGGGGCGAGACCTTGTCCGCCTTCATGGACGGCGAGTCGCAGGACACCTGGCCGGTCGACCTGGATACGGCCACCGGCCGCCAGACCTGGAACACCTACCACCTGATCGGCGACGTGCTGCGCAGCCCCGAGCTGGCCATCACGACCAGCGAGCGTTTCCGCGTGCGCCTGTCGCGCGCCATCGAGGACGAGATGCCCATCGTGGCCGCGCCGCGCCGCAACCTGCCGGTACGCCTGGGCCTGTCGGGCCTGGCCGTGGCCGCCGCGGTGGCCTCGGTGGTGTGGGTGGCGCAACCCTATTTCACGCAGCCCGAGACGCCCGCGGGCGTGCAGACCCTGGCCGAGGCCACGCCCGCCGATATGCCGGGCCTGGGCGATTATCTCGAGGCGCACCGCCAGGTGGCCGGCCCCAGCGCGGTGCGCCAGGTGTCGTTCGAACCTGGAGGCATGCGTTGACTGCTCTGCAAAGCCGCGTACAAGGCAGGCTGGCGCGCGCGCCGGCCCCGCGCCTGGGGCGCGCGCTGCGGTGGCGCCGGGGCGCGGGGCTGGCCGCCCTGACCCTGGTGGCCGCCATGGCCGGCGCGCACCAGCGCGCCCTGGCGGCCGAGGGGGCGCAGCAAGGCGCCGCGCCCGACGAGACCGTCATGCTGCTGGCCCGTATCCAGGATGCGGCCCGGCAGCTGGACTACAGCGGCGTGTTCGCCTACCAGCAGGGCGAATACATCGAGTCCTCGCGGGTGACGCACGTGATCGACGGCACCGGCTCGCGCGAGCGCCTGGAGGTGCTGGACGGCCAGCCGCGCGAATACCTGCGGCACAACGACACCGTGCAGTGCCTCATTCCCGAGAAAAAAACCGTCCTGATCGAGCGCCGCCGTCCGGACCGTTTCCCGGGCCTGCTGCTGGGCGACGCCTCCCGCCTGCCCGAGCACTACCGGATCCAGGCCGAATCCAAGCTGCACCGCGTGGCCGGGCGCCAATGCCGGGTCGTGCGGATAGAGCCGCGCGACGACCGCCGCTACGGCTACAAGCTGTGCGCCGATACTTCCACGAACCTGCTGCTCAAGGCGCAGACGGTCGACCGCGACCGCGGCGTGATCGAGCAGGTGTCCTTCACCTCGCTGCGCCTGGGCGCGGACGTCGATCCCGCCTTGCTCGCGCCGGGCTGGTCCACGCAGGACTGGAAGGTGGTCGAGGCCGCCGAGCATCCGGCCGTGGACCTTGCCCGGCAGGGCTGGCGCATCGCCGCCCCGCCCGGCTTCACGCAGGTCATGCAGGTGGCCCGGCCCATGGGGCGGCGCAACTCGGTCAGCCAGCTGGTGCTCTCGGACGGGCTGGCGGCCATCTCCGTATTCATCGAGCCCTACGACGGCAGCCTGGCGGGCGACCATCCGCGCGGGCTGATGCGCCGCGGTCCGATCAACGTCTACGGCACGCGCATCGCCGACTTCTGGGTGACGGTGCTGGGCGAGGTGCCGCCGGCCACGCTCGAGCAGCTGGCCGCCTCCACCGAGTACGTCCCGCTGGCGCCCGCGCAATAGCCAGTTTCTTGCATAGGCCCGAACGGGCTTCCTGGAGCGTTACATGAAGCGATTCCAAACTCTTGCGAACCCCATGGCACGGCGCTGCCACGCCGGCGTGCTGGCCTTGTTGCTGCTGCTGGGCGCGGCCCTGGCCGCCCCGGGCGCGCTGGCGCAGCCGGTGGCAGGCCTGCCCGATTTCACCAGCATCGTCGAGAAGGCCGATCCGGCCGTGGTCAACATCCGCACCACCGCCACCGTGCCGGTGCGGCGCGGCCTGCCCGGCGGCGGCGGCGATCCCTACGAGCTGTTTCGCTGGTTCTTCGGTCCGGACTTCCAGCCGCCCGGCATTCCCGGCCCGCGCCAGGGCCCGCGCGGGCAGCAGCCGCCCACCGAAGAGCGCACGGTGCCGCGCGGCCTGGGTTCGGGCTTCTTCATTTCCCCGGACGGCTACATCCTGACCAACAACCACGTGGTGGCCGATGCCAGCGAGATCTTCGTCACCCTGACGGACGGGCGCGAATTCAAGGCCAAGACCATCGGCACGGACGAGCGCACCGACGTGGCGCTGATCAAGATCGAAGCCGAAGGCATGCCGACCTTGCCCGTGGGCGACAGCAGGGCGCTCAAGAAAGGCCAGTGGGTGCTGGCCATCGGCTCGCCGTTCGGGCTGGACTCCACGGTCACTTCGGGCATCGTCAGCGCCATCGGCCGCGACACGGGCGAGTACCTGCCGTTCATCCAGACCGATGTGGCCGTGAACCCGGGCAACTCCGGCGGCCCGCTGCTGAACCTGAACGGCGAGGTGGTCGGCATCAATTCGCAGATCGTCTCGCGCAGCGGCGGCTTCATGGGCATTTCGCTGGCCATTCCCATCGACGAGGCCATGCGGGTTGTCGAGCAGCTCAAGAAGGACGGCCGCGTCACGCGCGGGCGCATCGGCGTGCAGATCGGCGAAGTGAGCAAGGAGGTGGCCGACGCCATCGGGCTGCCCAGGGCCGAAGGCGCGCTGGTCAGCGGCGTCGAGGCGCAAGGTCCGGCCGACGCGGCCGGCGTGCAGCCCGGCGACGTGATCCAGCGCTTCAACGGCCAGGCCATCCACCGCTGGTCGGACCTGCCGCGCATCGTCGGCGAAACCCGTCCGGGCTCCCAGGTCGACATGGAGCTGTGGCGCAAGGGCCGCAACGTCACCGTCAAGGTCAAGGTGGACGAGCTGGAAACCGGCAAGGCCGTGACTTCGGCCGGCGGCGGCGAGCGCGAGCCGGCGCCCGCCAATGCCCTGGGGCTGACGGTGGCGCCGGTGCCGGCGCAGCTGCGCCAGCAGCTGCGCATCAAGGGCGGCGTGCTGGTGCAGGCGGCCGAGGGCCCGGCCGCGGCCGCCGGGCTGGCCCAGGGCGACGTGGTGCTGGCGGTCAACGACAGCGACGTGACCGGCCCCGAGCAGTTCTACAGGCTGGTCTCCAAGCTGGACAAGAACCGTGCGGCCGGGCTGCTGGTGCGCCGCGGCGACCTCACCCAGTGGGTGGCGGTGCGCCCGGGCAAGTAGGCGCAAGACCGGCTAAAATGGCTGGTTGCCGCAAAAGGGGGCGCATGGCGCCCCCTTTTTTGCTGCGTGGCATGCCGTGCGGACGACGCATGGACGATCCGGCCGGCCGGCCCGAGCCGGCGGCGCCGCGCGCGGCCCCTCCCTGTTTCGCCGTTTTCCTGCGATCCTTATAGTCTGGTTTATGCAGCATATCCGCAACTTTTCCATCATCGCTCACATCGATCACGGCAAGTCGACCCTGGCCGACCGCCTGATCCACCGTTGCGGCGGGCTGGCCGATCGCGAGATGTCGGCCCAGGTGCTCGATTCCATGGATATCGAGCGCGAGCGCGGCATCACCATCAAGGCCCAGACGGCCGCGTTGCAGTACAAGGCGCGCGATGGCAAGGTCTATGCGCTGAACCTGATCGACACGCCGGGACACGTCGATTTCTCCTACGAGGTCAGCCGCTCGCTCTCGGCCTGCGAGGGCGCGCTGCTGGTGGTGGACGCCTCGCAAGGGGTCGAGGCCCAGACCGTGGCCAATTGCTACACCGCCATCGAGCTGGGCGTGGAAGTGGTGCCGGTCCTTAACAAGATGGACTTGCCGCAAGCCAATCCCGACGGGGCACGCCAGGAGATCGAGGACGTCATCGGCATCGACGCTGCCGACGCCATCGCCGCCAGCGCCAAGACCGGCATGGGCATCGACGACATCCTGGAGGCGGTGGTGGCCCGCATCCCGCCGCCGGCAGGCGATCCGGACAAGCCGCTGCAGGCGCTGATCATCGATTCGTGGTTCGACAACTACGTGGGCGTGGTGATGCTGGTGCGCATCGTCAACGGCGTGCTGCGTCCCAAGGACAAGATCCTGCTGATGGCCACCGGGGCCAGCCATCCGTGCGAGCAGCTGGGCGTGTTCACGCCCAAGTCGCAGGCCCGGCCGCAGCTCTCGGCCGGCGAAGTGGGCTTTGTCATCGCCGGCATCAAGGACCTGGCCCATGCCAAGGTGGGCGATACCATCACCCTGGCCGGCAAGCCGGCCGCCGAGCCCTTGCCCGGCTTCAAGGAGGTGCAGCCGCAGGTTTTCGCCGGCCTGTACCCGGTCGAAAGCAGCGAGTACGACCAACTGCGCGATTCGCTGGAAAAGCTCAAGCTCAACGACGCCGCGCTGATGTTCGAGCCCGAGGTGTCGCAGGCGCTGGGCTTCGGATTCCGCTGCGGCTTTCTGGGCCTGCTGCACATGGAGATCGTGCAGGAGCGCCTGGAGCGCGAGTTCGACATGGACATCATCACCACCGCGCCGTCGGTGGTGTACGAGGTCGAAAAGCGCGACGGCACGGTAGTCCAGGTCGAAAGCCCTTCGCGCATGCCCGAGGTCGGGCACATCGCCGACATCCGCGAGCCCATCGTCAAGGTCACGCTTTTCATGCCCCAGGAATACGTGGGGCCGGTGATGACGCTGTGCAACAACAAGCGCGGCGTGCAGGTCAACATGAGCTATCACGGTCGCCAGGTGCACCTGGTGTACGAGATCCCCTTGGCCGAGATCGTGCTGGACTTCTTCGACAAGCTCAAGTCCGTCTCGCGCGGCTACGCGTCGATGGACTACGAGTTCCTCGAATACCGTTCGGCCGACGTGGTGCGGGTGGACCTGCTCATCAACGGCGACCGGGTCGATGCGCTGGCCATGATCGTGCACCGCAGCAACGCCCGCTACCGCGGGCGCGAGGTGGTCTCGCGCATGCGCGAGCTGATCCCGCGCCAGATGTACGACGTGGCGATCCAGGCGGCCATCGGCGCGGAGGTCATCGCGCGCGAGAACGTCAAGGCCCTGCGCAAGAACGTGCTGGCCAAGTGTTATGGCGGCGACATCAGCCGCAAGAAGAAGCTCCTCGAGAAACAGAAGGCCGGCAAGAAGCGCATGAAGCAGGTCGGCAGCGTGGAAATCCCGCAGGAAGCCTTCCTGGCCATCCTGCAGGTCGATGACAAGTAAGGAAAGCGTGGCATGAGCTGGAATTTCGCCCTGATACTGTTCGTTCTGCTGGTCCTGACCGGGGTGATCTGGCTGGCCGACCGTTTATGGCTGCGCCGGCGCCGCCAGGACCGCGCCGCGCAGGCCGCGGCGCTGGCCGAGCGCGACGCCCAGGGCCTGCCGGCCGAAGAGATCGCCCAGCGCCGCCTGCAGGCGCAGCAGCAGGCCGGCCGCGCCTCCTGGCTAGTGGAGTACTCGGTCAGCTTCTTTCCGGTGATCCTGTTCGTCTTCGTGCTGCGCTCGTTCATCGTCGAGCCCTTCCGTATACCGTCCGGGTCCATGCTGCCCACGCTGCAATCGGGTGACCTGATCCTGGTCAACAAGTTCAGCTACGGCATCCGCCTGCCGGTGCTCGACCGCAAGGTCATCGAGCTGGGCCAGCCGCAGCGCGGCGACGTGATGGTGTTCCGCTATCCGGTGGACACCCAGGTGGACTACATCAAGCGGGTGGTGGGCCTGCCCGGCGACGAGGTGGCCTACCTGGACAAAAAGCTCTACGTGAACGGGCAGGAAGTGCCGCGCACCCGGGACGGCGATTACTTCGAGCCCGACCGGGTGGCCTACACCGCCCGCTATGACGAGAAATTGGGCGAAATTGACCACAAGATATTGCTGGATGAGCGGTCTTTCCAGAATATTGGCCCCATTTTGTCGTATCCGCACCGCCAGGCATGTGAATACGCCCGCAACGGCGTGCGCTGCACGGTGCCCGAAGGCCACTACTTCGTGATGGGCGATAATCGGGACAACAGCCTGGACAGCCGCTACTGGGGCTTCGTGCCGGACGGTAATATTGTCGGCAAGGCTTTCTTCATCTGGATGAACTTCGGCGACCTGGGACGTATAGGCCGCTTCAATTGACGATGTCACTCGCTAAGCTCGAATCCCGCCTGGACTACCGCTTTGCCGACGCGGCCTTGCTCGAGCAAGCCGTCACGCATCGCAGCCATGGCGCACGCCATAACGAGCGGCTCGAATTCCTGGGCGATTCGGTCTTGAACTTCGTCGTGGCCGCCATGCTGTTCGAGCGCTACGCCCGCATCGACGAAGGCGACCTGTCGCGGCTGCGCGCCAACCTGGTCAAGCAGGCGTCGCTGGCCGAAATCGCCCAGAAGCTCGACCTGTCGCAATACTTGCGCCTGGGCGAGGGCGAGCTCAAGAGCGGCGGCTTTCGCCGCCCGTCCATCCTGGCCGACACCCTGGAGGCCATCTTCGGCGCCATCTTCCTGGATGCCGGCTTCGAAGAGGCCCGCCGCGTCATCAGCCAGCTCTATGCCCCGGTGATGGCCAACGTCGACCCCCGTACCCTGGGCAAGGACGCCAAGACGCTGCTGCAGGAGTTCCTGCAGGGCCGCAAGCTGGCCTTGCCGGTCTACACCGTGGTCGCCACGCACGGCGCCGCGCACAGCCAGCAGTTCGAGGTCGAATGCGCCATCGGCGCCTTCGACATCAAGGTGGTGGCCGCCGGCACCAGCCGCCGCGCCGCCGAGCAGTCCGCCGCCAAGCTGGCGCTGGAGGCCGCCGAAGCCGCCAGCCCCGCGCAGGCCAAGCGCCGCAGCTCGCCCAAGGCCCGCAAGACCACCCAGCTGACCCTGCCCGTCGCCGTCGCGCAGGAGGTGAAGTGACCGCCCGGCCGCCCGAAGGCTACCGCTGTGGCTTCGTGGCCGTGGTGGGGCGTCCCAACGTGGGCAAGTCCACGCTGACCAACGCCCTGATCGGCACCAAGATATCCATCGTCTCGCGCAAGGCGCAGACCACGCGCCATCGCATCCAGGGGGTGCTCACCCGCGAACGCGAGCAGTTCGTCTTCGTCGACACGCCGGGCTTCCAGACCCGCCACGGCGGGGCCATGAACCGCATGATGAACCGCGTGGTCACCCAGGCCTTGTCCGAGGTGGACGTGGTGGTGCTGGTCGTCGAGGCCGGCAAGTGGTCCGAGGGCGATGCCAAGCTGCTGCCGCTGCTGCCGGCCGGCGGCAAGACCATCCTGGTCGTGAACAAGGTGGACCTGCTCAAGCGGCGCGACGACCTGTTTCCCTTCGTGGCCAAGCTCTCGGCCCAGCACGAGTTCGCCGCCGTGGTGCCGGTCAGCGCCACGCGCGGCAAGCAGCTGGACGTTCTGCTGCAGGAGATCGCCCAGCGCCTGCCCGAGGGCGAGCCCATGTTCGAGCCCGACACGCTGACCGACCGGCCCATGCGTTTCATCGCGGCCGAGCTGATCCGCGAAAAGATCTTCCGCCTGGTCGGGGACGAATTGCCCTACGGCAGCACGGTGGTCATCGAGCAGTGGGAAGAGCACGAGAAGGGCGCGCGCATCGCCGCCTGCGTGGTGGTCGAGCGCGAAAGCCATCGCCCCATCCTGCTGGGGGCGGGCGGCGAGCACATGAAGCGCATCGCGACCGAAGCGCGCCAGGACATTGCCCGGCTGCTGGACAAGCCCGTGCACCTGGAGGTCTATATCAAGGTGCGCAAGGGCTGGTCCGAGCGCGAGAGCGCGCTGCGCGATCTGGGCTATGAGTAGACGCCAGGCGCGCGTCCAGGACGTGGCCGGCTACATGCTGCATGCGACGCCCTGGCGCGAGACGTCGCTGGTGGTGCAGGTCTTTACCCGCGAGCATGGCTGCCTGGCGCTGGTGGCCAAGGGCGCAAAAAGGCCTTACTCGGTGCTGCGGCCGGTGCTCTCGGCCTTCCAGCCCTTGCTGCTGTCCTGGAGCGGCAGCGGCGAGGTCAAGACGCTGACCCGCGCCGAGTGCGCGGGCCTGCATGCGCTGAGCGGCTCGCCGCTGATGTCGGCCTGGTACATGAACGAGCTGCTGCTGCGCCTCTTGGCGCGCGAGGATCCGCACCCGGTGCTGTTCGATGCCTATGTGGATGCGCTGTCGCAACTGGCCAGCGGCCAGCGCGCGGCGGCCGCCTTGCGGCGTTTCGAATGGATCCTGCTGCGCGAGACGGGCTACGGCGTGGACGAGGCCGAACCCGACTTCCTGGATGCCAAGGCCGAGCCGGCCCTGCGCGCGGGCTTGCGCGAGCGGCTGGCCGAACAGCTGGCCGGCCGCCCCTTGTCCACCCGGCGCATCCTGATGGACCTGCAGCGGCTGTAAGGCCTGCTCAGGACTGGCCGGCTTGCGGCAGCCTGGCGATCACCTTGATCTCGAACTGGAAGCCGTAGAGCCAGGTCACGCCCACCGCCGTCAGCGTCGGATGCGGGGCCTCGCCCCAATAGGCCGAGGCGGTTTGCCAGATGGTCTCGAAGTTCGCCGCCGGATCGACGATGAACACGGTGGCGTCGATCACATCCTCGAAAGTGCAGCCCGCCGCGCCCAGCACGGCATTGAGGTTCTCGAACGCCCGGCGCACCTGGGCCTGCAGGTCCGGTTCGGGCGAGCCGTCCTCCCGGCTGCCGACCTGGCCCGAGACGAACAGCAGGCCGTTGGACCGGATCGCCGGCGAATAGCGGTTCCTGTCATAAAGCGCTTGGCGCCCGGGGGGAAATACGACATCGCGTGTTGCCATGAAAGTCTCCATAAAAAAGGCCGGGGCAGGCCCGATGGCATGACTTTAGGCAACTGGCTGTTCCCGATAAACAGGCAAGTGTGCCCATCACTGTTTGTAGAATACGAACAATCTTCGTCGAGGAGGCCGGATGGACCGTTTCGATGCGATGCGGGCATTTGCCCGCGTGGTGGAAACCGGCAGCTTTACCAAGGCGGCGGAAACGCTGCACATGAGCAGGACCAGCGTCACGCAGCTGGTGCAGCAGCTGGAGGCGCGCCTGCGCGTCAGGCTGCTGAACCGCACCACCCGCAAGGTCAACGTGACGGCCGAAGGCAGTGTCTACTACGAGCGCGTGGTCCGGCTGCTGGCTGACATGGACGAGGCCGAAACCAGCCTGGCCAGCGCCGCGGCCTCGCCGCGCGGCCGGCTGCGCGTGGACGTGCCCAGCCCGCTGGCCAGCATGGTCCTGGTGCCGGCCTTGCCCGCCTTCCATGCCCGGTATCCCGATATCCAGCTGGACCTGGGCGTGAGCGACCGCATGGTCGACCTGATCGACGAGAACGTCGATTGCGTGGTGCGCGGGGGCGAGATCGCCAATCAGTCACTGGCGGCCCGGCACCTGGGAGACCTGCGGCTGGGAGTCTACGCGGCGCCGGACTACCTGCGGCGCCAGGGCGCGCCCGCGCATCCGCGCGAACTGCAGGACAGCCACCACCGCATCGTGGGTTTCGTCTGGGCCCGCACCGGCAAGGCGTTTCCCTATGCCATGCGCCGCGGCCAGGAGCGTGTCACGGTGCAAGGCCGCCATGTGCTGTCGGTCGATGACGGCAATGCCTACCTGGCCGCCGGCCTGGCCGGCCTGGGCGTGCTCTGGCTGCCCGAGTACATGTCGCGGGCCCATCTGGCGAACGGCGCGCTGGTACCGCTGTTCGAGGATTGGCGCATGGACCCCATGCCGCTGTATCTGGCCTTTGCGCCGAAACGGCATGTCAGCGCCAAGCTGCGGGTCTTCATGGACTGGGTGGCCGCGCTGATTGCCCGGCATGCCGTGCCGCCGGGGCGGTGAAACGAAACAGGCCCGCCTTGGGGCGGGCCTGTCCAGGGGCGATGCCGGCAGCGGTGCCGGCCGCGCCGCTGCGGGTTATTCGCGGTCGCCGCCGAAGATGCCCAGCAGCATCAGCAGGTTGGCAAAGACGTTGTAGACGTCCAGGTAGATGGCCAGCGCCGCCGAGACGTAGTTCGTCTCGCCGCCGTTGACCACGCGCTGCAGGTCCACCAGCATGAAGGCCGAGAAGATGCCGATGGCCATCACCGAGATGGTGATCGTCATGGCCGGGATCTGCAGGAAGATGTTGGCCAGCGCCGCCAGCAGGATCACCACCGCGCCGATGAACAGGAATTTCTGCATGCCGGACAGGTCGCGCTTGATGGTGGTGGCCAGCATGGCCATGCTGGCGAACACCGCGGCGGTGCCGCCGAAGGCCGTCATGACCAGCTGCGGGCCGTTGCTCATGCCCAGCACGAAGCCCAGCAGGCGCGACAGCATGATGCCCATGAAGAAGGTGAAGCCCAGCAGCAGGGCCACGCCCACCGAGCTGTTCTTGTTGCGCTCGATGAGGAACATCAGGCCGAAGGCCCCGACCAGGAACAGGATGGTGGTCATGCCGGGGCTGGTGCCCATGACCTGGTTCAGGCCGGTGTACAGGCCCAGTGCGGCGCCCAGCACGGTAGGCACCAGCGAGAGCGCCAGCAGCCAGTAGGTGTTGCGCAACACGCGGTTGCGCACGACTTCGCCCGGTGCGCCGGTATACGGTCCGGTACGGGCCAGAGGCGATTGACGGAAATCGTTCATGGTTCAAGCTCCTGAATGCGCAAGCAATGGGCCGGAGGGCAACGGCGCGCCCCGGCGGATCACCGCTATCTGACCACTAGAATACCTGACAGTTCCCTGAAAAATCCAGCGCAGGCTTGGCCTGCCGCCGGGAAAAGAGGCGTCAGCGCCCGGCTGCGTCGGGGCCTGCGCCGGACGGCGTGGCGGGATGCCGGGGCGGGTGCTGGGCGGCATGCCGTTCGATGGCCGCGGCCACCAGCGCGGGCAGCTCGCGTTCGAGGCGCCGGCGCAGGCTGTCCAGCGAAGCTTCTACGGCCGGGCGCAGGGCACGTTCGATTTCCTGCTGGACCTGGGCGCGCCAGCGCGCCTGCTCGGGATCCTGCGGCGCGCCAGACGGGCTGGCGGCCCGAACCGGGGTTGGGGCCTGAACCGGGGCTGGGGCCTGAACCGGGGCTGGGGCCTGAACCGGGGCGGCTTGGGCAAAGGCCGGCCCGGCGGGCAGCCGGGACGTGGCCAAACCGGGTTCGACACGTTCGGTCAAGGTGGGGATGCCGGGGTCGTCGCGCAAGTCGTTCATGCAGGGCTCCAGGGCGGGGCGCGCAGGTTTTTCGCGCGCTAGCGTTTCAGATCGTGCGCGTGCAGCGCGTGCCCGGCGGCCTGGTAGGTCCGCCAGCGCTGGCGCGCGGCCTGCCTGTCTTCGGGCTCGTCCGAGACGATTTCCATGATGCGGGCGAACTGCTCGTAGCCGGGCGGGCAGGCGTCGTCCAGGTTGAGCAGCCAGGCAGGCTCGGCCTGCCCGGCGGCCGGCGGCGGCACGGGCGCCTGTGCCGTGAGCACCACGGCGGTGTCGGCCGCCAGCGGATCGTCGGCCATGACATGGGGGACGAAGGCGTCGTCCTGGTAGGTCCAGAGCATGCGGTCGAAAGCCGCCAGGCGCGCCCGGTCGCTGCAATAGACGAGCACGCGCTGGCCGGCGTGGTAGCGCTTGCCCGCCGTCTGGCAGGCCATCAGCACGCGGTCGGGCGCGCCGAAGGCAAAGTCTATCCGCAGCTTGGACTGGCCTGCCATGCTCAGCCCTTGCCGGCTTGCTCGAGCAGGTAGTGCACCAGCAGCGGCACCGGGCGGCCGGTGGCGCCCTTGTCCTTGCCGCCGCGCCAGGCGGTGCCGGCGATATCCAGGTGGGCCCATGGATAGGCCTTGGCAAAGCGCGACAGGAAGCAGGCCGCCGTGACGGCGCCGGCGGGCGGGCCGCCGATGTTGGCCATGTCGGCGAAGTTGGACTTGAGCTGCTCCTGGTAGGCGTCATCCAGCGGCATGCGCCAGGCAGGGTCCAGCGATTGGCGGCCGGCCCGCAGCAGCGCATCGGCCAGCGCGTCGTCCTTGGAGAACAGGCCGGTGTTGACGTGGCCCAGGGCCACCACGCAGGCGCCGGTGAGCGTGGCGATGTCGATGACGGCCGAGGGCTTGAAGCGCTCGGCGTAGGTCAGGGCGTCGCACAGGATCAGGCGGCCTTCGGCATCGGTGTTCAGGATCTCGATGGTCTGGCCGGACATGCTGGTGACCACGTCGCCCGGCTTGTTGGCGCGCCCGCTGGGCAGGTTTTCGCACGCCGGGATCAGGCCGACCACGTCGTGCGCGAGCTCGAGCTCGGCGATGGCGCGCATCGTGCCCAGCACGCTGGCCGCCCCGCACATGTCGTACTTCATTTCGTCCATGGTGGCGGCCGGCTTGATGGAAATGCCGCCCGAGTCGAAGGTGATGCCCTTGCCGACCAGCACGACGGGCGCCTTGGCCGGCTTGGCCGTCTTGGCGCGGCTGGCCGCGCGCGGGGCGGTGTACTTGAGCACGATGAAGCGCGGGGGCTCGTCCGAGCCGCGGGCCACCGACAGGAACGAGCCCATCTTGAGCGCCTCGATCTGCTTTTGCTCGAGCACCTCGGCCTTGAGCGTGCCCTTGAATTCGGCGGCCAGCTTGCGGGCCGTCTCGCCCAGGTAGGAGGGCGTGCAGACGTTGCCGGGCAAGTTGCCCAGGGTGCGGGCCAGGTCCATGCCGTGGCTGATGCCGCCGCCTTCGCGTGCGCCGGCCTGGGCCTGGGCGGCGTCGGCGCGTTCGGCCCACACCGAGAACTTGCGCAGGCGCAGGCCGGTCTCGCGCTCGCTGCCCTTGCCGAAGGTCAGGTCGTAGCGGTAGGCGGCCTGGCCGGCCGCGATGGCCGCGCTGCGCGCGCGCGCGCGCATGGTCGATTCGCCGCAGGGATTGGCGGCCAGGGTGGAGACCGCTTCGCCGGCCTGCGCCTGGATGCAGGCGGCGGCAAAAGCGCGCTCGGCCCCGGCATGGACGGCGGGCGCATAGTCGGCCTGCTTGCCCAGCCCCACCAGGACCACGCGCTGTGCGCTCACGCCCGGCACGGCGCGCAGCACCAGCGTGCTGCCGGCCTTGCCCTGGAACTCGGCCTTGACCACCTTGCGCAGCAGTCCTTCGCTGGCGCGGTCGATGATGTCGGCAGCCGGGCTCAGCACGCCGTCGGCGTAGACGCCCACGGCAAGGGCCGCGGTCTTTATCTGGTGCAGGGAGGCGCTGGTGTGTGTGCTAAATTCCATGAGGGTTTCCCCGTGTGCGTCAATGGGATGCAACGATTATCCCGCATATTCTCCCATGTCATTATTCAAGCGCTCCGTCGTCGCGGAAATCACCAGCCATGCCGGCGTCGTCTTCTCGACGCTGATCGTGGTCTGGCTCAGCGTGCTGCTGGTGCGCCTGCTGGGCGAGGCGGCCGGCGGCTCGATCGGCGCGGACGTGGTGGTCGGCCTGGCCGCCTTCTCCAGCATCACGGCCTTGCCCACCATCCTGTCGGTGTCGCTGTTCATCGCGGTGCTCACCACGGTCACGCGCAACTACCGCGAGTCCGAGATGGTGGTCTGGTTCGCCAGCGGCCTGTCGCTGGCCGACTGGATCCGTCCGGTGCTGCGCATCGCCGTGCCGGTATCGGTACTGATCGCGGTGCTGACGCTGGGCGCCTCGCCCTGGGCCTACCGCCAGATCGCCGAGTACCGCGAGCGCTATGAACAGCGCTCGGACCTGTCGCGCGTGTCGGCAGGGCAGTTCGCCGAGGCCAGCGACGGCGAGCGCGTGTTCTTTGCCGAAGAGCCGGCCGTGGCCGGCGACGAACTGGGCAACGTCTTCGTGCGCGTCATCGACCCCGAGTGGCTGACCGTGGTCACGGCCAGCAACGCCCGCATCGAAAACCAGCCCAACGGCGACCGCTTCCTGGTGCTGGGGGCGGGCCACCGCTACGACATCAAGCCCGGCGTGGCGGAGTTCCGCATGGCCGATTTCGAGCGCTACGGGGTGCGGCTGGAAAGCCGCGGCGGCGACGACCCGCTGGCCCAGGCGCGCGCGGCGGCCGAGCGCACCAGCAAGGCGCGGCCCACGATGCAGCTGTTCTCGGACGATACCGACAGCGCGCGCGCGCAGATCATGTGGCGCATCGCGCTGCCGCTGGCGGCGCTGAACCTGGCGTTGCTGGCCGTGCCGCTGGGCGCGGTCAACCCCCGCCTGGGTCGCTCGGGCGACCTGCTGATCGCCGGCCTGGTGGGGCTGCTGTACATGAACCTCATCAACCTCTCGCGCGGCTGGATCAGCGGCGGGGCGCTGAGCTTCGGGGTCGGCGTGTGGGCCGTGCACGCGGTCTTTGCGTTGCTGACGGCCTACCTGCTGTACCGGCGGCTGCGGGTCAAGGCGCCCAGGCAGCCCAAGGGGCCGCCGCCCGGGTCCGCCTCAGCCGCGTAGCCGCAGCGCGCTTTGCCTGCCGTGCAGCAGCGCGGCATTGGCGGCCACCGCCTGCTTCAGGAAATCCCATAAGGCCGCAACGCGCTTGAGGCGGCGCGCGTCTTCGTGGCAGTAGATCCAGAAGCTGCGGGTGAGCGCGACCTGGTCTGCCAGCACCGGCACCAGCCGGCTGTCCTGCGCGGCGATGAAGCAGGGCAGGATGGCCAGCGCCTGGCCCTGCAGGGCCGCGTGGTATTGCGCGATGACGCTGGTGCTGCGCAGCACGACGCGGCTGCCGGGCAGCACGTCTTCCAGGTAGCGCAGCCGGTCGCTGAACAGCAGTTCGTCCACGTAGCCGATGAAGCTGTGCTGCTTCAGGTCCTGCGGCTGGACGATGGGCGCGTGGCGCTGCAGATAGGCCGGCGTGCCGTACAGGCGCAAGGTGTAGTCACCCAGCTTGCTGCAGACGTAAGGCCCGCGCTCGGGCCGTTCGATGGACACGGCCAGGTCGGCCTCGCGCTTGGACAGGCTGACAAAGCGCGGCACGGGCAGCACGTCCAGCGCGATATGGGGATAGCGCCGCTGGAAATCCACCAGCAAGGGCGTGAGCACGTAGCTGCCGAAGCCCTCGGTGGCGCCGATGCGCACGTGGCCGGCCACCGGCAGGCCGATGCCCGAGAGTTGTTCGCGCGCCGAGGACAGCGCGCTTTCCATCTGCTCGGCATGCACGAAAAGGCGCTGGCCGTCGGCGGTGAGGGTAAAGCCGCTGTGGCGGGATTTTTCGAACAGCACGGTGTCCAGGGCCGTCTCCAGCGCGCGGATGCGGCGCGAGACCGTGGTGTGCTCGACCCCCAGGCGCTGGGCGGCCGCGCTGACCCGCTGGGTGCGCGCCACTTCCAGGAATATCCGCAATCCGTCCCAGTCGATCATGGTCTTTGTGCATATATGCACAAGCACTGTGCATTTTTGGTATTGCTGTGTGTATTTTTACACACCTACACTGGGTCCTCGCCTGCCAGGCCGGCAGGCGGACACACCAGAAAAACGACAACGAGGAGACAAGCATGAGCACTCGCGCGCGCGGCCTGGCCGCAGCCCTGTGCCTGGGCGCGGCCCTGTCCGCCCAGGCCCATGCGGCCGACAAGCCTGCCGTCAAGATCGGCATCCTGGGCGATATGTCCGGCACCTATGCCGGCATGGGTGGCCCCGGCTCGGTCGCGGCGGCGCAACTGGCCATCGACGACTGCCTGCAAGCCGAATGCCAGGGCATGAAGATTTCCCTGATCTCGGCCGACCACCAGAACAAGGCCGATATCGGCGCGGCCCGCGCCCGGGAATGGTTCGACCGCGAAGGCGTCACCGCCATCGCGGACCTGACCAATTCGGCCGTGGCGCTGGCCGTGCAGGGCATCGCGCGCGAGAAGAACCGCGTGGTCATGTTCTCCGGTCCCGCCACCACGGCGCTGACCAACGCCCAGTGCTCGCCGGTGGGTTTTCACTGGATGTTCGACACGTATTCGCAATCGGCCGGCGGGGCGCGCGCCACGGTGCAGACCGGCGGCAAGTCCTGGTACTTCATCACCGTGGACTACGCCTTCGGCCATTCGCTGGAGGCCGACACCGCCAAGATGGTGCAATCGCTGGGCGGCAAGGTCGCCGGCAGCGTGCGCCATCCCCTGAACGCGCCGGATTTCGCCTCCTACCTGCTGCAGGCGCAAAGCTCGGGAGCGCAGGTGGTGGCGCTGGCCAACGGCGGCCAGGACACGGTCAACGCGGTCAAGCAGGCGCGCGAATTCGGGGTGGTCGAGGGCGGCCAGCGGCTGGTCTCGCTGCTGATCTTCCTGTCCGACCTGCGCGCGCTGGGCCTGGAGGATGCGCAGGGGCTGTCCTACGTGGACGGTTTCTATTGGGATTTCGACGACGAGAGCCGCGCCTGGTCGGCCCGGTTCGAGAAGGCCTTCAAGGGGCTCAAGCCCACCATGACCCATGCCGGCGTGTATTCGAGCGTGCTGCATTACCTGCGCGCGGTCGCGGCCAGCGGATCGATCGAGGGCGAGGTGGTGGCCCAGGCGATGCGCGAGCTGCCCATCCGCGATCCCATCATGCGCAATGCCCAGATCCGGCCGGACGGCCGGGTGATCCACGACATGTATCTGTACGAGGTCAAGAAGCCGCAAGAGTCCAAGGGAGAGTGGGACTACTCGCGGCTGGTCGCGACCATTCCCGCGCAAGAGGCTTTCCAGCCCCTGTCGCAGTCCACCTGCCCGCTGCTCAAGCAGTGATGCAGTGACGCGGCTTTAGCGATATTCCAGGAGACAGCAGTCCATGACCCAGAACGTTCCCCGCCTGCAGCACCTGATCGACGGCAAGCTGGTCGATTCGCAATCCCAGCAATGGCGCGATGTCGTCAATCCGGCCACCCAGGAGGTGGTGGCGCGCGTGCCGTTCGCCACGCCCGACGAACTGGAGGCGGCCGTGGCCAGCGCGCGCAAGGCCTACCAGGGCTGGCGCAATACCGGGCAGGGCACGCGCATGCGCGTGATGCTCCGGTTCCAGCAGCTGCTGCGCGAGCATACCGGCGAGCTGGCCGAGCTGATCACCCGCGAGCACGGCAAGACCCTGCCCGATGCCGAGGGCGAGGTCGGCCGCGGCCTGGAAGTGGTCGAGCATGCCTGCGCCATCGCCAGCCTGCAACTGGGCGAGTATGCCGAGAACGCGGCCAGCGGCATCGACGTGTACACGCTGGTCCAGCCGCTGGGCGTGTGCGCGGGCATCACGGCCTTCAACTTCCCGGTGATGCTGCCGTGCTTCATGTTCCCGCTGGCCATCTCGGTGGGCAATACCTTCGTGCTCAAGCCGTCCGAGCAGGATCCCAGCGCTTCGCTGCGCCTGGCCCAGCTGGCCCTGGAGGCCGGCGTGCCGCCCGGCGTGCTGAACGTGGTGCACGGCGGGCCGGACATCGCCAATGGGCTGTGCGAGCATCCGGAGGTCAAGGCGGTGTCCTTCATCGGCTCGACCCGCGTAGGCACCGAGCTGTACCGGCGCGCGTCCAACGCGGGCAAGCGCTGCCAGGCCATGATGGGCGCCAAGAACCATTGCGTGATCCTGCCCGACGCCGACCGCGAGGCGGCGCTCAACCACCTTGTGGGCGCGGCCTTCGGCGCGGCGGGGCAGCGCTGCATGGCGACCTCGGTGGCGGTGCTGGTGGGCCAGGCGCGCGAATGGCTGCCCGATTTCATCGAGCGGGCCAAGCGGCTGAAGGTCAATGCCGGCACGGACCGCCAGGCCGACCTGGGGCCGCTGGTCTCGCCCAGCGCCAAGGAAAGGGTCGAGCGCCTGATCGCGCAAGGCGTGCAGGAAGGCGCCGAACTGCTGCTGGACGGCCGCGATCCCAAGGTGCCTGGCTTTGAATCGGGCAACTTCGTGGGGCCGACGGTCTTCGCGGGGGTCAAGCCGGGCATGGCGATCTACGAAGAGGAGATCTTCGGGCCGGTGCTATGCGTGGCCTGCGTCGACACGCTGGAAGACGCGGTGGCCTTCGTCAACGCCAATCCCAACGGCAACGGCGTGGCGCTGTTCACCCAGGACGGCGGCGCGGCGCGTTATTTCCAGAACGCCATCGACGTGGGCCAGGTGGGCATCAATATCCCCATCCCGGTGCCGGTGGCCTGGTTCAGCTTCACCGGCTCGCGGGGCTCGAAGCTGGGCGACCTGGGGCCCAACGGCAAGCAGGCGGTGCAGTTCTGGACGCAGACCAAGACGGTGACGGCCCGCTGGTCGGCGCACGGCAAGGGCGTGAACACCACGATCACGATGAAGTAGGCAGCAGGGACGCACGGCGCTGCATAGGCCCGCCGTGCCTGGCGCGGCGGGCCTATATGACTGTTGGCAGGAAGTAGCTTATACAAATAAAGCATAAGCAACGCCTTGCTTATTACCTACAATTGGTGACCGACTCCAGAGGTCCCCATGAATCTCCAACAGTTCCGTTTCGTGCGCGAGACCATCCGCCGCGACTTCAACCTGACCGAAGCAGCCCGCATGCTCTATACCTCGCAGCCCGGGGTTTCCAAGGCCATCATCGAGTTCGAGGACGAGCTGGGCATCAAGATCTTCGAGCGCTACGGCAAGCGCATCAAGGGCCTGACCAAGCCCGGGCAGGCCGTCTCGCAGGTCATCGACCGGATCATGCGCGAGGTCGACAACCTCAAGAAGGTCAGCGACGAGTTCGCCCGCCGCGACGAAGGCGGCCTGGTGATCGCCTGCACCCACACGCAGGCCCGCTACGTGCTGCCCAAGGTGATCCCG
The DNA here is from genome assembly GCF_037026685.1 of Orrella sp. JC864. Lineage (NCBI taxonomy): Bacteria > Pseudomonadati > Pseudomonadota > Betaproteobacteria > Burkholderiales > Alcaligenaceae > Orrella > Orrella sp. JC864. The sequence continues at coordinate 118,157 of NZ_JBANET010000014.1, forward strand.
GGATTTCGCAAGCAGTTTCCCAAGGTCCACCTGTCGCTGGCCGAGGGCAGTCCGACACAGCTGGCCGAGATGGTGCTGCACGAGCAGGCCGACCTGGCCATCGCCACCGAATCGCTGGCGCTCACGCCCGGCCTGGCGACGCTGCCTTGCTACAGCTGGGAGCACACCGTGGTGGTGCGTCCCGATCATCCGCTGGCCGAGCTGACTTCCAGCGCCGCCAGGAAGCTGTCGCTGGCGCAGCTGGCCGAGTTTCCCATCGTCACCTACGACCGCGCCTTCTCGGGCCGCACGGCCATCGACGAGGCCTTCGCGGCGCAGGGCATCCATCCGGACATCGTGCTCGAGGCGATCGACGCGGACGTGATCAAGACTTACGTGGACGTGGGCCTGGGCATCGGCATCATCGCCGGCGTGGCCTACGACCCGCGCCGCGACGCGGGCCTGGTCGGCCTGCCGGTGGGCCGCCTGTTCGGCACCCACACCACGCGGGTGGGCATCAAGGAGGGCGTATTCCTGCGGGACTACGTCTATACCTTCCTGGAGATGCTGGCGCCTTCGCTGACGCGCCAGGTGGTGGCCGAGGCCGTGCAAGGCCGCGAGGACGGGGCCTGAAGAGGCTTGCTATCGAAAGCCGGAGCCGATTAAAAAATACAAATGAGAATTGATCCCATTTACCGTTGATATCCAAACGGGAATCATTATCATTGAGCTCATTGCAAACGACCCAACGAGGGCATGATGACGCAATCCATGAGCGCAGTGATAGTCGGAGCCGACCGCCTGGGCAACATTCCCGATCTGCTCAAGGGACACAACATCGCGATCACGCATCACATCAGCGGCCGGGACCCTTCGCACCAGAAAAAGACGCTGCAGCTGCCCTCGGGCACCGAGCTGGTGATCCTGCTGACCGATTTCCTGGGCCACAACGTGATGAAGACCTTCCGCCATGCCGCGCAGCGGGCCGGCATCCGGGTGGTGGCATGCCGGCGTTCGGTCTGCAGCATGCAGCAGGCCCTGAACCAGTGCGGCTTGTGTTCCCGCTGACGGGCAGCGGGCAGGGCGGGGCGGCCTAGCGTGCCGCCAGGACGTTCGGTTCCAGGCGCCGTGCGCCGTTGTAGCGCTTGCTCCAGTAGCGCATGCCCATGTCCTCGACCCGCACCGCGCCGCCCGAGCTGGGCGCGTGCACGAAGCTGTTGCGGCCCACGTAGATGCCCACGTGCGAATAACGCCGGCCCAGCGTGTTGAAGAACACCAGGTCGCCGGGTTCGAGCTGGTCGCGGTCGACCTTGGTGCCCAGCCGCGCGATCTCGGCCGCGTTGCGCGGCAGGCGCAGGCCCAGCGATTTTTCGACCACGAAACCCACCAGGCCGCTGCAATCGAAGCCTTGCTCGGGCGAACTGCCGCCCCAGCGGTACTTGACCCCGATATAGTTCTGCGCGATTTGCGCCAGGCCCGGCTGTGCGTCGGCCGGCGCGCGGGCCGGCTCGTGCCGCCGGGGATGGGCGCGCAGCAAGGCGCCGATGGGATCGGCCTCGTATTCGAAGCGGCTGAGCCGCTGCTCCAGCAGCGGATCGTCGGCTTGGGTCAGCGCCTCGGTCTGCTTGGCGCCGCCGGCGCAGCCGGCCAGCACGATGGCCAAGCCCAGGCTTGCCGCCAGGGTGGCGCCGCGTCGGTTGCAAGAAGCCGTGCGCCTGGCGGCGCTGGCGTGGGAAGGAAGGGGCATGGGCGATCAGGCACTGGGCCAGTGCGTCCGGCAAGCATGCTGCGGGACTGGTTTACAGGTCGATCCGGCCACGATGATACCAAATGAACGCCGTGTGTCGAGTCTTGGCGCGTGTTTCGGCCCGCTTGCGCAAGGCTTGCCCGCTGCGCATGCGGCAGTTGCCATGCCCTTGCCGCTCGGCCAGAATGCCTCGCGAGAAAGACAATACGAGGAGACGCAGGATGAACGAGACCGTGCAGGCGTTTCATCGCCGTTCGCTGCAAGATCGCGACGCCTTCTGGCGCGAGCAGGCGCGCTGGGTCGATTGGCAGACGCCGTTCGAGCGGGTGCTCGATGACAGCCGGCCGCCGTTCGCGCGCTGGTTCGTGGGCGGGCGCACCAACCTGTGCCACAACGCCGTCGATCGCTGGCTGCCCGAACGCGCGGACCAATTGGCGCTGGCGTGGATTTCGACGGAGGTGGACCAGGAAAGGCGCTACACCCGCGCCGAGCTGTTCGACGAGGTCAACGCGGCCGCCGCCATGTTGCGCGAGCAGGGCGTGCAGCGGGGCGATCGCGTGCTGGTCTACATGCCGATGATCCCCGAGGCCGTGTTCATGATGCTGGCCTGCGCGCGCATCGGCGCCATCCATTCGGTGGTGTTCGGCGGCTTTGCCTCGGTCAACCTGGCCCAGCGCATCGACGATGCGGCGCCGCGCGTGGTGGTGTCGGCCGATGCGGGCTCGCGGGCCGGCAGGGTCACCGCCTACAAGCCCCTGCTGGACCGCGCCATCGAACTGGCCCGGCACAAGCCGGCGGCGGTGATCGTGGTGGACCGCAAGCTGGCGGCCTACACGCCGCTGGCCGGCCGCGACCTGGACTACGCCGCGCTGCGGGCGCGCCACGAAGGCGCCCGGGTGCCGGTGCAGTGGCTGGAGTCTTCCGAGCCCAGCTACGTGCTCTATACCTCGGGCACCACCGGCAAGCCCAAGGGCGTGCAGCGCGACGTGGGCGGCTACGCCGTGGCGCTGGCGTCCTCGATGCGCCACATCTTCGATGGGCGGCCGGGCGAGACCTTCTTCTGTACCAGCGACATCGGCTGGGTGGTGGGGCACTCGTACATCGTCTACGGGCCGCTGATCGGCGGGCAGGCCACGCTGCTGTACGAAGGCACGCCGGTCAGGCCCGACGGCGCCATCCTGTGGCAGCTGGTCGAGCGCTATCGCGTCAATACGCTGTTCTCGGCCCCCACGGCGGTGCGCGTGCTCAAGAAGCAGGCGCCCGAGCTGCTGCACCGGCACGACCTGTCCAGCCTGCGTGCGGTATACCTGGCCGGCGAGCCGCTGGACGAGCCGACCGCCCGGTGGATCTCCGAAGGCCTGGGCAAGCCCATCATCGACAACTACTGGCAGACCGAGACCGGCTGGCCGATATTGTCGGCGCAGCCCGGCATTCAGCCGCTGCCGGATACAGGGTCTTTCGCCGCCGGGCCGTCCCAAGGCGAAAGGGCCCCCTCGGGGGGCAGCAAGCCGCAGGCGCAGCGTGGGGGCTTTTCCACCGCCGGGCCGTCCCAAGGCGAAAGGGCCCCCTCGGGGGGCAGCAAGCCGCAGGCGCAGCGTGGGGGCTTGCGATTCGGAAGTCCTTCGTGGCCTGTGTACGGATTCGATGCCCGGATCGTCAGCGAAACCACGGGGCAGGACCTGCCGCCGGGCGAAAAAGGCGTGGTGGCGCTGGTGCCGCCGCTGCCGCCGGGGGCCATGAGCACCATCTGGGGCGACGACGAGCGCTTCGTGCAGACCTATTTCACCTCGATCCGGGGGCGCCAGGTGTATTCGACCTTCGATTGGGGCCGCGTCGACGAGGACGGCTACTGGTTCATCCTGGGACGCACCGACGACGTCATCAACGTGGCCGGCCACCGGCTGGGCACGCGCGAGATCGAGGAGTCGATCAGCAGCCACGCCGGCGTGGCCGAATGCGCGGTGGTGGGCGTGGCCGACGAGGTCAAGGGCCAGGCCGCCGTGGCCTTCGTGGTGCTCAAGGGCGGCGCGCCGCAGGATGCGGCAGCGGCCCAGGCGCTGGAAGGCGATATCATGCGGGTGGTGCAGGAGCAGCTGGGCGCGGTGGCAAGGCCGGCGCGCATCCGTTTCGTGGCGGCCCTGCCCAAGACCCGCTCGGGCAAGGTCCTGCGGCGCGCCATCGTGGCCGTGTGCGAAGGACGCGACCCGGGCGACCTGACGACCATCGAAGATCCGCAGACACTCGAACAGATAAAGGAAGCCTTATGAAGACCAAGCCCGTGCTCGGCGCAGCCGAAGTCAAGCAGATCCTGCAGGCCGCCGAGGCCCGCGCACAGCAGGACAACTGGGCCGTGACCATCGCCGTGGTGGACGATGGCGGCCATCTGCTGGGCCTGCTGCGCCGCGACGGCGCCGCTCCCATCTCGGCGCACATCGCGCCGGCCAAGGCGCAGACCGCCGCGCTGGGCCGCCGCGAAAGCAAGGGTTACGAAGACGTCATCAATGGCGGGCGCACCGCCTTCCTGTCCGCGCCGCTGCTGCAAGGCATGCTGGAGGGCGGGGTGCCCATCGTCGTGGACGGCGAAGTCATCGGCGCGGTCGGCGTCTCGGGCGTGAAGTCCAGCGAGGACGTCATCATCGCCCAGGCGGGCATCGCGGCGCTCGGAGCCTGACGCGCCGGCCGCGATCATGAGCACCGCCGCAACGCCGGCCAGGGGCCTGGCCGCCAGCCTCAATCCGGGCGTGCGCAAGCGCGAGGTCTGGGCCTGGGCGATGTACGACTTCGCCAACTCCGGCTATACGACGGTGGTGCTGACCACGGTGTTCAGCACGTACTTCGTCGGCGTGGTGGCCGGCGGCGCCGCCTGGGCCACCCTGGCCTGGACCGCGGCGCTGTCGGCGTCGTACCTGGGCGTGATGCTGACGATGCCCACGCTGGGCGCGCGGGCCGACGCCCGCGCGGCCAAGCGCCGGCTGCTTTTTACCAGCACGGCCGGCTGCGTGGCCGCCACGCTGCTGCTCTCGCAGGTGGGGCCCGGCGCGGTCTGGCTGGGCCTGGCCTGTATCGCGCTGTCCAACTATTGCTACAGCGTCGGAGAGTCCTCCGTCGCTTCCTTCCTGCCCGAGCTGGCCGCGCCCGACGCCCTGGGGCGCGTATCGGGCTGGGGCTGGGGCTTCGGCTATTTCGGCGGCATGCTCACGCTGGGCATCTCGCTGCTCATCGTCACCCGCATGCAGGCCCAGGGCGCCGGCCCCGAGCAATACGTCCCGTGGGTCATGGCGGCCACCGCGGTGGTGTTCGCCCTGGCGGCCCTGCCGTCCTTTCTCATGCTGCGCGAGCGCGCCGCCCCGCATGCCGTCGCGCTGCCGGCCCACGGCATGTTGCAGCGCCTGGGCCGGGCCTGGGCCGAAACGGGCGCGCATTTCCCCGAGTTCCGCAAGCTGCTGATGTGCGCGGCCTGCTATCACGCCGGCATCTTCGTGGTGATCACGCTGGCGGCGGTCTATGCCGAACAGGTCATGGGCTTTGCCATGCCGCAGATCATGCTGCTGGTGTTCACGGTCAACGCCGCCGCGGCGCTGGGCGCGCTGGGCTTTGGCTTCGTGCAGGACCGGCTGGGCCATCGCAAGGCGCTGGCGATCACGCTGTGCGGCTGGATCGCCATGGTGCTGGTGGCTTTCTTTGCCGTGACGGCGCCGGTGTTCTGGATCGCGGCCACGCTGGCAGGCCTGTGCATGGGCACCAGCCAGAGCGCCGGCCGGGCCATGGCCGGAGCGCTGGCGCCGGCCGGCCGGTTGGCCGAGTTCTTCGCGCTGTGGACCTTCGCCCTGCAGTTTGCCGCCATGGTGGGCCCGCTCACCTATGGCCTGGTGACCTGGCTGACCGGCGGCAGCCACCGCCTGGCCATCCTGGCCACCGGATTGTTCTTCGTCGGCGGGCTGGTCCTGCTTGCACGTATCGATTTCGCCCGCGGCCATGCGCAGCGCGAGGCGGGGGCCGCGGCGCCCCCGATCGCTGTAAGCGCGCCGTAAGAGCAGGAAGCTACGTTGCACGGTCGGACCCGCCATAACCAGAGCTGCCGGCGCCTTCCCCCGGGAGGGCGCCCCCTCGCAAAAAGGAGACTCAAGCATGTCCAACGCCATTGAATCCTCCCTCAACGAAACGCGGGTGTTTCCGCCTTCCGAGGGCATCGTCGCGCAGGCCGAGATTTCCGGCCTGGACGCCTATCGCAAGCTGGCCGAGCAGGCCGAGCGCGATCCGGACGCCTTCTGGGGCGATTTGGCCCGCAAGCACCTGCAGTGGACCAAGCCCTTTACGCAGGTGCTGGACGAGTCCGACGCGCCGTTCTACCGCTGGTTCGGCGACGGCGAGCTGAACGTCTCGGCCAACTGCCTGGACGTGCACCTGGCCGCCGGCCGCGGCGAGAAGACCGCCATCATCTTCGAATCGGACGACGGCAAGGTCCAGCAGGTCAGCTATCGCGAACTGCACCAGCGCGTCTGCCGCTTCGCCAACGGCATCGCCAAGCTGGGCTACAAGCAGGGCGAGCGCGCCATCATCTACCTGCCCATGTCCATCGAGGCGGTGGTGGCCATGCAGGCCTGCGCCCGCCTGGGCATCACCCATTCGGTCGTCTTCGGCGGTTTCTCGGCCAAGAGCCTGCAGGAACGCATTGTCGACGTGGGCGCCACGCTGGTGATCACCGCCGACGAGCAGGTGCGCGGCGGCAAGACCATCCCGCTCAAGCCCGCCGTCGAGGAAGCCTTCGGCATGGGCGGCTGCGAGGCCGTGCGCCAGGTGATCGTCTATCGCCGCACCGGCGGCAAGGTGGCCTGGAACGAAGGCCGGGACCTGTGGATGCACGAGGTCGAACAGGGCCAGCCCGACACCTGCGAGCCGGTGGCCGTCAACGCCGAGCATCCGCTGTTCATCCTGTATACCTCGGGCTCGACCGGCAAGCCCAAGGGCGTGCAGCATTCCTCGGCGGGCTACCTGCTGTGGGCGCTGCTCACCATGAAATGGACCTTCGACCTGAAACCCGAGGACGTGTACTGGTGCACGGCCGACGTGGGCTGGATCACCGGCCACAGCTACATCACCTACGGCCCGCTGGCCGCGGGCGCGACGCAGATCGTCTTCGAGGGCGTGCCGACCTATCCCAATGCCGGCCGTTTCTGGGACATGATCGCGCGCCACAAGGCCACCATCTTCTATACGGCGCCCACCGCCATCCGCTCGCTGATCAAGGCCGCCGAGAGCAATCCCGATGTCCATCCGTCCAAGTACGAGCTGGACAGCCTGCGCATCATCGGCACCGTGGGCGAGCCCATCAATCCTGAAGCCTGGATCTGGTACCACAAGAACGTGGGCCGCGAGCGCTGCCCCATCGTCGACACCTGGTGGCAGACCGAGACGGGCGGGCACATGATCACGCCGCTGCCCGGCGCCACGCCGCTCAAGCCCGGCTCGTGCACGCTGCCGCTGCCGGGCATCAGCGCGGCCATCGTGGACGAGACCGGCGCCGACGTCGAATCGGGCAAGGGCGGCTTCCTGGTCGTCAAGCGGCCCTGGCCCGCCATGATCCGCAACATCTGGGGCGACCCCGAACGCTTCAAGAAAAGCTACTTCCCGGCCGAGCTGCGCGGCTACTACCTGGCCGGCGACGGCGCGCAGCGCGATGCCGACGGCTATTTCTGGATCATGGGCCGCATCGACGACGTGCTGAACGTCTCGGGCCATCGGCTGGGCACCATGGAAGTGGAATCGGCGCTGGTGGCGCACGAGCTGGTGGCCGAGGCCGCCGTGGTGGGCCGCCCGGACGACACCACGGGCGAGGCCGTGGTGGCCTTCGTGGTGCTCAAGCGCAGCCGCCCCGAGGGCGAGGAAGCCAAGGAAATCGCCCGGCAGCTGCGCGACTGGGTGGGCCGCGAGATCGGCCCGATCGCCAAGCCCAAGGACATCCGCTTCGGCGACAACCTGCCCAAGACGCGCTCGGGCAAGATCATGCGCCGCCTGCTGCGGGTCGTGGCCAAGGGCGAGGAGGTCACGCAGGACGTGTCCACGCTGGAGAACCCGGCCATCCTGGAGCAGCTTGCCAAGCCGCAATAAGGAGGCGGTCCTGAAGAAAGGTCCCTTTTCCGGACCTGGCGGCGCCCGGGCCGCCGTCGGGGCCTCCGTGGTCCTGTGGGTGTTCAGCTGGTTGTCGATGAAATCGGCCATGGCCTACATCGGGCCTTTCGATTTCGTCGTGCTGCGCTATGCGCTGGGCACGGTCCCACTGTTCGTGGCGGCTTGGCTCACGGGCGAGCGGCTGTGGATGCCTGCCTGGCGGCCGGTGGTGCTTACCGGCCTGCTGCAGACCGGGGCCTGCCAGTGCCTGGTGCAGCTGGCGCTGGTCTCTGGCGGGGCCGGCAAGACGTCGATGATCCTGTACACTATGCCCTTCTGGATCGTGGTGCTGGCCTGGTGGCTGCATGGCCAGCGTCCGGCGCGGCGGCACTGGCAGGCCATGGCGGTGGCGGGCGTCGGGCTGCTGTGCATCATCGAGCCGTGGCAGGGCCTGGGCTCGGCCAGCGGCGCCGTGCTGACCCTGGGCGCCGGGTTCTGCTGGGCCTGGGGCACGCTGACGGCCAAGCGCATGTTCGAGCAGCACCAGCCCGGCGTGCTGGCCTTTGCCGCCTGGCAGATGCTGTTCGGCGTGCTGGCTGCCTTGCCCGTGGCCTGGCTGGTGCCGCAGATGACGCCGGTCTGGAGCGCGGCCCTGGTGTTGAACCTGGCCTATGTGGTGCTGGCGGCCACCAGCCTGGGCTGGTGGCTGTGGCTGACGGCGCTGCGCACCCTGCCCGCGGCCGTCACGACGCTTTCCGGATTGGGAGTGCCGCTGGGCGTGGTGCTGACGGCCTGGGCGGTGCTGGGCGAGCGGCCCACGCCGTCGGTGTGGCTGGGCGTGGCGCTGGTGCTGGGCGGGCTGGTGTGGATCAACCTTCCTGCGGCGCGGGGACGGCGCTGAGTTTCGCCAGGAACAGCCGTCATGGCTTTGTCACGCGAATTTCATAATGGCTTCGTAGCATGCGCATGGCCGTGCGACGTGCTAGGCTTTGCGCCCGCCATATGGCGGCTTCGCCGATGGCCCGACGGTCCAGCATGCCTTCCCACCCCGGTTTCTGCCTCCTGTTCCTGCCGCCTTGTCCACGCGCGTGTCCATCCGTCTGGTTGCGCCGCCTCGCGCGCCTCTTGCCCTGATCGCCATGTTGAGCGCAAGCCTGATGGCCGGGCAGGCTTGGCCGGCCCCGCCGGACGAAGGCGGCCAGACTGTTCTTGCCGGCGCCGGCATGCTTGTTTTCGACCTGCCGGCTTTGCCCTTGGGTGCGGCGCTGGTGCGCTATGGCGAACTGACCCGGCGATCCATTCTGTATGAAACCCGATGGGTAGCCGGCAGGCAGTCCGGGCCGCTGCGGGGGGCAATGTCGCCGGAGGCGGCGCTGGATGCCCTGCTGGCCGGCTCCGGCCTGACCGCGCGCATGCTGTCTGCCGGCGCTGTCTCGGTTTATCCCCTGGCGCCCGCGCCCACGGCGTCCGGCCGCGCGCCAGGCGCAAGAGTCCAGGCGAGGTACGACGGCTACCTGCAGCGCGAGGTCCTTCAGTCATTGTGCGCGCGGCCGGCCTTGCGCGTGGACGGCTCGCGGATCGTGCTGCGCTTTTCGATCGACGACAGGCGCCGCGTGGCGGATCTGCGTGTTCGGGTGGCCGCGCACCCCGCTTTGGAGCCGGTGGTGCGCGAGGCCTTGGCCGGGTTGGCCCTGGATCCGCCCCCGCCAGGCATGGCCCAGCCGGTTCTGATGACGGTGGCGCAGGACGTCGGCGTCTGGCGGCATTGCCCGGGAAGCCGGCCATGAGCGGCCAGCCAGGGTTGCTGCGGCTGCATCGGTTGCTTGCCGAGCGGTACGAAGCCTTGCGTGCGCAGATCGCCCATCGCCTGGGCGGGGCCACCGATATGGCGGAAGATGCCCTGCACGATGCCTATGTTCGCCTGGCCTCGCTCAAGGACCTGGACGAGGTCAAGCATCCGCGCAGCTACCTCGTGAACACGGCGGTCAATTCGGCCATCGACCGCATCCGCAGCGAGGTCAGGCTGGTGGGCGAGGACGAGATCGAGGCGCTGTTCGAACAGGGGCGCGCGGTCCATCCCGCGCCCGAGCGCGAAATCATGGGGCGCGAGCGCGCGCAGCACGTCATGGCTGCCATTGCCACATTGACACCGCGCCAGAGCGCCTTGTTGCTGGCCTATCGCGTGCACGGCGAGGATACCGACGTCCTGGCCCGGCGTTGGGGCATTTCGCGCGGCATGGTCCGGCGCGAGATCCGCCAGGCCAATGCGGTCTGCCTGGATGCGCTGGCCCGCTACGACGGGGAGATCGCCCCATGACGCAGGACGCGCGATCGCTGCGCCGGAAGGCGCACGCCTGGGCGGTCAAGCTCAAGACCGGCACGCCGACCGCCGCTCAGGTGGCGGCGTTCAAGCGCTGGCGGGACAGCAGCCCCGAGCATGCCCGGGCCTGGTCGATGGCGGCCCACGATTGGCTGGCCGTGGACGAGGCGGCGCGCGATTTCCAGGCCGAGTGCGCATTGGTCCGGCCAGCCCGCGGGCCGACGCGTGCGGGCCGGCGCGCTTTCCTTGGGGCCGCGCTGGCTGGCGGCGGCGCGCTTGCGGCAGCCGGGCTGGCCTATCCCGTGATGGGGCTGTGGCCGTCGTGGAAGGAATTGGGGGCCGACTATCGCACAGGAACCGGCGAGCAGCGCCTTGTGCGCCTGCACGAGGCGATCGAGTTGGCGTTGAACACCCAGACCAGCATTGCCGTTTCGGAGCAGGCCGGCACTGCGCGCATCACCTTGATCGCCGGCGAAGCGGCCGTCATGGCGGGCCATGCGTCCTGCGAGATCGTGGCGGCGGGCGCCAGCCTGCTGGTGCAGGATGCCGACGTGGAGATGCGGTGCCTGGACGGCGTCCGGGTCAGCGTGGTCTGCCGCCGGGGGGCGGCGCAGTTGCGCCACCCGGCGCGCGAGGCCATTGTGGTGGCCGGCCAGCAACTGCTGTACGACCGCGAGCAGGTCGGCACGCCGGGCCGGGCGCAGGCCAGCCGGTCCGCCTGGCGCGACGGCATGGTCGTGTTCGACGATATGCCCCTGACCGAGGTCGTGGCCGAGATCAACCGCTATCGGCCCGGCCGCGTGGTGCTGGTGGGCAGCGCCGCAGCCCAGCGGCGTTTCAGCGCCCGGTTCCGCATCAGCGCGCTGGACGAAGCCATCGCTTTGCTGCAGGCCGCACATGGAATACAGGTGCGGCGCTTCGGGGACTTGGTGTTGTTGTCATAAAAAATTCACGGGGTTTCTGTTCTCCGATCCGGGCTTCAAACGTCGAGTTGCTGTCTCCTGTTTTGCGGTGGATGGCCCGGCCATGCCCCGCGCCTTGTTGCGGAATAGACGCGCCATGCCCCAGAACCCCAGCCGTTTCCAGTGTGTTTCCCTCATCCGGGGCCGTGCCACCCGGTGTAGCGAGGCCGGCCGTAGTGGCCGGCGTAACGATGCCCGGCAGGGTGTCTTGCGTCCGACCCCGCTGGCGCAGGCGCTGGCCGTAGCCCTCTTGGCCGGCGCGGCGGCCTGGCCTCAAGATCTGCAGGCCCGGCCGAGCGGCGCCTGGTTCGCCGCCGGGGCCGGTGCGGGCGGCCAGGCCCGCGCCGCCCAGCGCGCGCCCTTGCCTGGGGCGGCCCTGCCCACTTCGGCGCGCCAGCAGGCGCAGGCGCGCGAGCAGCTCTCGCGCTCGATCGCCAACCTGAACCGCACGGCCAACGCCATTGCCGCGAAGCAGGCCGCGCAGGAGGCGGCGCGCGCGGCC
>NZ_JBANET010000015.1:0-125771 GCF_037026685.1 Orrella sp. JC864
CCTACACGACGCTCGTCCGATCTCTCGGCCTGCGGCGCCGCAGCGGCCGGGCGCGGCTCGGCGGCCGGCGTGGGCGCGGCGCCAGCGGGCTCCTCGCGCAGCGGGGCTTCGCCGGTCTCGGGCGTATCGCGCTTGACGAAGACGCGCTTCTTGCGCACTTCGACCTGGATGGTGCGCGAGCGGCCGCTGCCGTCGGCCTGGCGGATTTCGGAAGTCTGGCGGCGGGTCAAGGTGATCTTTTTGCCTTCCGTCGCGCCATGCGCACGACGCAGCGATTCGAGGAGCTTGGCCTTGTCGCTGTCTGTGACGGCATCGTCCACCGACCGGAGGTGAACGCCGGCCGAACGCAACTGCTCCAGCAGCACGTTGGCAGGCATCTTCAGCTCGGTGGCGAACTGGGCGACAGTATTACTCGACATTAGGTTTCTCTCTTCCCTATTTACAGCGTATTTCCACGGTACCGCGGCGACCTCGAACCGATGCTGCCTGGCGCGGCGCCCGCCGCCCATTCAGGGCCGCGGGCGGGCGTGCCGCAAGCCGGGCCGCCTTGGGCTACCTTCGCCCTTGCGGGCTGGGGCACGAGCGCCTGCGGGCGGCCGGGCCGCGCTCACGCGGCCGGCTTGTCATCCTCGAACCAATGCGCGCGGGCGCGCATGATCAGCTCGCTGGCCGCCTCGGTATCCAGGCCGGCCATCTCGGCCAGCTCGTCGGTGGCCAGCTCGGCCAGGTCGTCACGCGTTTTCACTTCATGTTCGGCCAGCTTGGCCACCAGTTCGGGCGTCACGCCCTCCAGGCCAAGCAGGTCCTGGGCGGTTTCCATCATTTCTTCCTGCGCAATGGCCTCGGTCAGCAGCGCGTTGCGGGCACGGGTGCGCAGTTCGTTGATGGTGTCCTCGTCGAAGGCCTCGATCTCGAGCAGCTCCTGCATGGGCACGTAGGCGATTTCTTCCAGGCCGGTGAAGCCCTCGTCGATCAGGATGTCGGCCACTTCCTCGTCGACGTCCAGCTTGCTCATGAACGTCGCGCGCAGGTTGGCGCGCTCGGAAGCTTGGCGATTGAGGCTTTCCTCGGGCGTCATGATGTTGATCTGCCAGCCCGTCAGCTCGGAAGCCAGGCGCACGTTCTGGCCGCGCGCGCCGATGGCCTTGGGCAGGTTCTCTTCGTCCACCACCACGTCCATCGCGTGCTTGTCCTCGTCGACCACGATGGACTCGACGTTGGCCGGCGCCAGCGCGCCGATGACGAACTGCGCCGGGTCTTCGGACCACAGCACGATGTCCACCTGCTCGCCGCCCAGTTCGTTGCGCACCGCCGTGACGCGCGAACCGCGCATGCCCACGCAGGTGCCGATGGGATCGATGCGCTTGTCGTAGGCCACCACGGCGATCTTGGCGCGCACGCCGGGATCGCGGGCGGCCGCCTTGATCTCGAGCAGGCCCTGCTCGATCTCGGGCACCTCGTTCTCGAAGAGCTGGCGGATGAAATCGGGCGAGGTGCGCGACAGGATGACCTGCTGGCCGCGCGCCGCGTGATCGACCTTGAGCACGTAGGCGCGCACGCGATCGCCCACCCGCAGGTTCTCCTTGGGGATCATTTCCTGGCGGGGCAGGCGGGCCTCGATCTTGCCCGTCTCGATGATGCAGTCGCCCTTGTCCATGCGCTTGACCGTGCCCGAGATGATGGTCTCGCCGCGATCCAGGAAGTCGTTGAGCACCTGCTCGCGCTCGGCGTCGCGGATCTTCTGCAGGATGGCCTGCTTGGCGGCCTGCGCGCCGATGCGGCCGAACTCGACCGGCTCGAGCGGCTCCTCGATGTATTCGCCAACCTGGATGCCGGGCACGATCTCGGTTGCCTCGGACAGCAGCTCTTCGCGGTCGGGCTCTTGCAGGCCGGCTTCGTCGGGCACGACCAGCCAGCGCCGGAAACCTTCATGATCGCCCGTCGAGCGGTCGATGGACACACGGATGTCGGCATCTTCCTTGAAGCGTTTTTTCATGGCCGAAGCCAGCGCCCCTTCGAGCGCCTCGAAGACCACGTCGCGCGCCACGTTCTTTTCGCGCGCCAGCGCATCGACCAACAGAAGAATTTCGCGACTCATCGCTTTTTGCCCTTGAAATCCAGAACGGGATCCAGCTTTGCACGGTCGATCTCGTCGAACGTGAAGTTCAGCACCTGGGTCTCGTTCTTCTTTGCCTCAAATTCCAGACCGAACACCGCGGCGCCGGCCGCGGTGCCTTGCGGCGCCGGCTCGGGAGCCACCAGGGTGCCCGTGTATACCTTGCGGTTGTCCACCGCCTCGCGCAGCTTGATCTCGACGCGCTCGCCCGCGAAGCGCCACAGGTCGGCCTCGCTGCGCAAGGGCCGGTCCACGCCCGGCGAGCCCACCTCGAGACGGCGGTAGTCGATGTTCTCGACTTCGTACACGCGCGAAAGCTGGCGGGTGACCCGTTCGCAATCCTCGATACGCACGCCTTCGGGACGGTCTATCGTCACGCGCAGCAGGCCCATGGCGGCGCGCTCGATATCCACCAGCTCGACATCCATGCCGGCCAGCGCCTGTTCGGTCAATGCGTAGAGATCTGCCATATATATAAAAAAAGGGCTGACTACCCAGCCCCATCTGCATTCATGCCGGGCAGCTTGCAATCAAAGCCACCTGCGCCTGGTTTCGCACAAGGCCCCAGGGCGCCACCGGGCCTATCAACCCAGCACTATGCACCCACTGACCATGCGAAGCCATTGATTCTAGCAGATTTTTTCAAAAAAATCCTGTTCCGTCGCGGGGTTACGCACGGCGGCCCGCCACACCGCGCCTGGCCGGCTGGCCGCACCAGCCCTGCACGCCCTGCCCCGCAGCCCGGTGCCGCGGGCCGCCCGCGCAGGCAGGCGCCGGATCAGCGGCCGCCGCGCCCGCCCAGGAACCCCAGCCGGGACTCGTGGGCCGAGGCGCTGCGCGGCTGCGCGTCGTCGCCGCGCCCGCCGCCCTGGCCCGGGCGGCGCCCGGACCGCTGGGGCCGCTTGGCCGCGCGCGGACCTTCCTGCGGGCGAGCGCCTGGCTTGCCTTGCCCACGCGGCGCGCCGCCGGGCGCGCCGGCCGTCGCAGCGGCCTTGCCGGGGGCCTTGCCGCCCGGCTTGCCAGGCTTGCCGCCCTTGCCGCGCGCCTTCTGGCCCTTGCCGTTGCCCGCCTTGTCGCCGCCCGGCTTGTTCGCGGCCTTGCCGCCACCCTGCCCGGCCAGCGGATGGCCGTTGGCGTAGCCGCCCGAGAACATCAGGCCGGGCGTAAAGGGATCGACCGCCTGCGCGCCGTTGCGGCGCCCGCCCTTGATCGTGCCCTTGCGGCCCAGCCGCGCGCCGCTCATGCCGTTCTGCTCCAGCGTGCCGAAACCAGGCGGCAGCGCGCTGTCGTGCGAGACCGGCTGGCGCGGCCGGCGGCCATCGCGGCCATCCTCGTCGCCGTCGCGGATCAGGCCCAGCTGCACCATCAGCGCCGTTACCACCGAGGGCTCGACATCCTCCCAGCGGCCGCGCCGCAGGCTGCTGGGCAGCACCACGTCGCCGAACCGGGTCCGGATCAGACGGCTGACCGTCACGCCGACCGCCTCGAACATCCGGCGCACCTCGCGGTTGCGGCCTTCGTTCAGCGTCACGCGCCACCAGCGGTTGCTGCCCTCGCCACCCAGGAATTCCAGGCTGCCAAAAGCAGCCTTGCCGTCCTCCAGTTCGATGCCCTCGACCAGCGAACGGCGCGCCGCTTCGTCCAGTTCGCCCAGCACCCGCACCGCGTATTCGCGCTCGGCGCCGTAGCGGGGATGCATGAGGCGATTGGCCAGGTCGCCCGAAGTGGTGAAGATCAGCAGCCCTTCGGTGTTCAGGTCCAGGCGGCCCACCGACAGCCATTTGCCGTTGCGCACCGCCGGCAGGCGCGCAAAGACGCTGGCGCGTCCGCCCGGATCGTCATGGCTGACGATCTCGCCGGCCGGCTTGTGATAGAGGATCATGCGCGGCGGCTTCTTGGCATTGGGGCGCGTGACCAGCTTGCCGTTGACGCGCACCTGGTCGTTGGGCGCCACGCGCTGGCCGATGTGCGCCGGCTCGCCGTTGACCGACACCCGTCCGGCGACGATCAGCTCTTCCATTTCGCGGCGCGAGCCGATGCCCGCATCGGCAAGCACCTTGTGCAGCTTGGGCATGACCGCGTCGCTGGACAGGTACTTGTTCAGCCGTTGTTCGGTGCGCGAGGAGCGCTGCAGATAGGACAGGGCCTGGTCTGCCTCCTGCTCGCTGCCGCGCAGCGCTTCGGGCAAGAGGGTCTCGGCCTCGGCCGCCTGGGTCGCACCGGCACCCGCCCCCGCTCCGGCGCCTGGACGGCGGCGGCGGCCGCGGGCCACGGGCTTGTCCGCCTTGGGCGCAGCGCCCTCGGCCGGCGCGCCACCGGGCTGGGCCGACTCCTGGGCCACGCCGCTCTCGGCGCCGGCCTGCGCTTCGCGGCGCCGGCGAAACGGCGTCCTGAGCTTGCGGCCCTTGCCTTTGGGGGCACCGCCCTCGGCGGGCGCGGCGGCCTCGGCGGGCGCCGCGGAAGCGTCCTGCAAAGGCAGTTCTTCTTGCACGTTCTGATTCATGTTTTATCAGACTCCGATCATTTCTCGATTTTTGCGAACGTGGGGCGCCGCATTCAGGGGCGGGGCAAATCCACTTCGGCCGGCGTGCCGGCAGGCAACTCGTCGGGCACTTGCGGCACCGGCGCCTCGGCAGGCCCGTGGCCGGGAATTTCAGGGGACCGGTCCGGCGCCGGCACTTCGGCCGGACCAGGCTGCAGCGGAACGGGCTCGGGCAACGGCCGCCCGGGCTGCGGCTCAGGGGCCGGTTCCGGCTCAGGAACCGGCTCCGGCTGGGGGTCCGGTTCGGGTTCGGGAGCCGGCTCTGGCTGCGGCTGGGGGTCCGGCCCGGGTTCGGGAGCCGGCTCTGGCTGCGGCTGGGGTGCCGGCTCGGCCTGGGCCGGCTGCTGGCCCTCGGGCACGCTCAGCGCCAGGCTGCCCAGTTGCTGTTCCATCTGCTGGGGATCGAGCTCGGGCAGCTCGTCCAGCGCCTTGAGCCCCAGGTCGTCCAGGAATTGCCGCGTCGTGCCCAGCAGGGCCGGCCGGCCGGGCGCGTCGCGATGGCCGATGGTTTCTATCCAGCCGCGGTCTTCCAGAGACTTGATGATCTGCGAAGACACGGTCACGCCCCGGATGTCCTCGATGTCGCCGCGCGTGACTGGCTGGCGCCAGGCGATGATCGCCAGCGTCTCCATGACGGCCCGCGAATACTTGGGCGGCTTCTCGGGATTGAGCCGCTCCAGGTAGCGCTGCATGCCCGGCCGGCTCTGGAAACGCCAGCCCCCGGCCAGCTGCACCAGCGCCAGCCCCCGGCTTTCCCACTGCTGGGCCAGCATATCGAGCAACTCGGGCAGGCGCGCGGCGTCGACCTCCTCGCCCTGGAACAGCCGCCGCAGCTCGTTCATGGGCATGGGCTGCTGGGCGCACAGCAAGGCGGTCTCGAGCACCGCAATGGCTTGGCTGTCGGTCATCAAGGTTGAGGTCTCCGCGTTTCGGCTTCGAGCCCGGGCTGCGGCCTGCGCCCACGCCCGCGCCGCGCCGGCCCGGACATCGCCGGGCAGACGGAAACAGACAGACAGGCGCAAGGAAAAAGGCTCGACAAGACCGAAAGCTCTATGTTGCTAAAAGACGAAATCCGGGCTGCCGCCCCGGCCGGCAGCCGCGCTCGCGCCCAGGCGCCGCCGGCCATCCGCTACCAAAGCGGCACACGGCGGGCGGAACGAAAAGGAACGCAAAACGCGCGTTTACGCAAATACACCAAAGCGTGCAACTGCCGTATCAGGGTTGGGCGTATGTGCAGGGCTGGACGGTTCCGCCGGGGCAGGCAACTTACCGTTATTGATTATTGCCCTGCGCAGGCGGTTAGCCTGTCGCCGTAAGGCCGGACCGGTCCGCCATGATGGCTGGGACAAAACCTGGCTTGCTTGCAGTCAGGGACACGGGCCGATGAGGCTGGCTAAGGGCGGCATGCGCTGCTGCCCGCCGACACCGCCTTTGAACCGGCTGCGCCATCCGTGCTGCGGGCACTTGGTTCAAATGTCCGACGGCCAGCACTTCGAAAGCAGTTGTCAGTATAACCCCAACGCTTCGCGCCTTGTAAAGCCTTTGTGGGCAAATTGCCTGCCCCGGCATGGGAGCGGCGCACGCCTACGGCGCGCGCGCGCGCTCGAGCAGTTGCTCCAGCGCCAGGCGCAGCGCGGCGCCTTGCACGGCATCGGCCACCATCGCCACCAGCCCGCAGGCCGCCTGCCCGGTGTCGGGCAGGTCCTGCAAGGGATAACGCTGGCCGTGCACGCCATGCAACACCGCCATCGTGCCCGGGGAGCCGGCCCATCTGAGCACGGCCTTCAGGCGCAACAGCACCGGGCCGTATTCGTCCTGCAAGGCGGCCAGGCCCGCGAGAAAACGTCCTGCCTGCAAGCGGTGGCCCACAGGCAGGGCGATCACGTGCAAGCCGGCGTGGCTGGCCTGCAACCGTGCCGCGGCAGGCGCGATGCCTTCCGCCTGGCCCTGCCCCGCGCCGGCCAGCCCCAGCCAGCCCGCCGCCGGTGCGCGCCCGCCGCCATAGGGTCCCAGGTTCGCGAGATCCAGGACCAGCGGCGCATCGGGGCGCGCAAGCGCGATGGGCACGCCCGGCCATTGCGCGGCCAATTGCCCGCACAGCGCCTGGGCCGCGTCCGCCCCGGCCAGGTCGGCCTTGGTCAGCACGATACGATCGGCCAGGGCCAGTTGCCGGCGCCATTCGGGCCGCAACGCCTGGCTGCGGCCCGCATGCTGGGCGTCGACGGTGACCAGGGCGCCGCCGTATCGATAGCGCGCCGCCAGGAATTCGTCGTGACGCAGCGTGAACAGAATGGGCGCCGGATCAGCCAGCCCGGTGGTCTCGACGAGCACCCGAGCGAACCGCGGGATGCGGCGCTGCAGGGCCTGCATGAACAGCTCGCGCAGGGCCTGGCTGAATCCGCCGCGCAGGCTGCAGCACAGGCAGCCGCCCTCGAGCAGCGAAATCCGTTCGTCGACGACGCGCAACAGGTGGTGGTCGATGGCGATGCTGCCCACCTCGTTGACCAGCACGGCGGTATCGCGCAAGCCACCCTCGGCCAGCAGGCGATTGACGAGCGTGGTCTTGCCGCTGCCCAGAAAGCCGGCAACCACCACCACCGGCAGGCGGCGATCAACCTGCATGGTCAGCCCCGCCGGGCCGCCCCAAGGGGCTGACGGCCCCCTCGGGGGGCAGCGAACGCAGTGAGCGTGGGGGCCCCATGCCAGCCCCGCCGGGCCGCCCCAAGGGGCTGACGGCCCCCTCGGGGGGCAGCGAACGCAGTGGTCTCATCCAGGCCATGATTGCGGGGATATATACCACGGCTGCTCCGGTATATAGTGGATCGCCTGGCAGCGGGCACCACGGACCGGCCGCCTGGAACTACGATAACGAGGAGCAAGCATGAAGCAGAAGATCGGACTCATCGGCGTAGGCCTGATGGGCCACGGCATCGCCCGCAACCTGGTCAAGCACGGCTATCCCCTGACGGTGCAGGACCATCCCGGCAACCAGCCGCTGGACGAGCTGAAGGCCGGCGGCGCCACCACGCAGGCCAGCGCCCGGGCCGTGGCCGAGCACAGCGACGTGGTGATCCTGTGCGTGACCGGCAGCCCCGAGGTCGAGGCTGTACTGCAGGCCGAGGACGGCGTGCTCAAGGGCCTGCGGCCGGGCGCGATCGTGATCGACTGTTCCACGGCGCTGCCCGAATCGACCCGGCGCATGGCGCAAGCCGTGCAGGCCGCGCAGGGCCGTTTCCTGGATGCGCCCATGACCCGCACCGTCAAGGACGCCCACGAAGGCCGCCTGAACCTGCTGGTCGGCGGCGATGCGCAACTGCTCGAAGAAGTGCGCCCCATCCTGGCGTGCTTTGCCGAGAACATCACGCACGCCGGGCCGGTGGGCGCCGGCCACCAGATGAAGCTGCTGCACAACTACGTTTCGCTGGGCTCGGTGGCCCTGCTGGCCGAAGCGGCGGCCTGCGCCCAGGGCGCGGGCATCGCCCCGCAGGTGCTGATCGACGTGCTGGGCAAAGGCGGCGGACGCGGCGTCGCCCTGGAACGCATCGGACCGTACCTGCTTTCGGGCGATACCTCCGGCCTGCACTTTTTCATGTCCAACGCCGCCAAGGACCTGGGCTACTACACGCAGATGGCGCGCGACGGCCAAGCCGAACACGGCATTGCCGACAGCGTCTCGGCCGCGTATGCCAAGGGCGTGGAAAAGCTCGGTCCGCGCGCGGTGGTCCTGCAGCTGGGCGAGGCCTTCGGCCAGCAGGCCCGGCAGCCGGCCAGCGCCTAGCATCCCAGACGGCGGCCATGCCGCGCCGCCTGGCCGCCGTGGCGCGGGATGCGCGCGCCGCCGGCAAGGCGGCGTGCGGGCAGCCGGCCTATTGCGCGGGCGCGGCAGCCGGCTTGGGATAGGCCTGCTGGTAGACCACGCTGAACGTGGCCAGCGCCTTGAGCGCCTCTTGCGGATCGTGCCCGTGCTTGAGCGCGAAGCTGTCGAAGCCGCAGCGCGCCTGGTAATACAAGGTATCGATCATGACATCGCCCACGGCGCGCAGCTCTCCGCGCCAGCCCAGCGGGCCGCGCAGGGTCTGCGCCAGCGAATAGCCCCGGCCGTCGGTGTAGACGGGGAACGATACGGCGATCAGGGCCAGGCCTTCGGGATCGATCCTGCCGTCGCGGGCCAGCACGCGCGGATCCGAATCGGGCGCCAGCAGCACGCCGACCGGATGGCGGCGCTGGCGCAGCGCCGCCTCGTGCGCGGTCCAGACCGTCAGCGGTACGATCCAGCCGGGTTCGTCCGGCGGCAACTGGCCCTCGGGGGCGTCCTGCGCCGGCTCGAACACGGCCGAGACGGTGTCCTCGATGCGGCCGTTGCGGATCAGCCGGGGCAGGCCGGCAAATTGCGTGCCCTCAGCCATGGGCGGCCTCCGCGGGAACCCGGGGCTTGGACAGGCCCGGATCGGAATAGACATCCTGCTTGAAGGGCTCGATGCCGGTGCGCTCGACCACATCGATGAAGCGCTCGGCCTCGCTGTCGCGCAGGCGCAGGTAGGTCTGCACCAGGCGCTCGACCACGTCGGCCACCTGCTCGCGCGCGAACGAGGGGCCGATGATGCGCCCGACCGCCGCGCCGGCGCCGCGGGTGGTCTCGATGTCGGCGTGCTCCTTGTCCGCGCCGTTCTGGCGCCCGCCCAGCGTGACTTGGTACCACTCCTCGCCGGCCTTGTCCACGCCGAGAATGCCGATATGGCCGACGTGGTGATGGCCGCAGGAGTTGATGCAACCCGAGATGTTCAGGTCCAGCTCGCCGATCTCGTGCAGGTAATCCAGGTCGTCGAAGCGGCGCTGGATGGACTCGGCAACCGGGATGGAGACCGCATTGGCCAGCGCGCAGAAATCCCCGCCCGGACAGGCGATGATGTTGGTCAGCAAACCGATGTTGGGCGTGGCCAGGCCCAGTGCGTCCAGCGCCTGCCAGAGCTCGAACAGGCGGCTCTTGCGCACGTCGGCCAGCACCAGGTTCTGCTCGTGCGAGACGCGCAGCTCGCCGAAGCCGTAGCGCTCGGCCAGCTCGGCCACGCTGTCCATCTGGTCGGCCGTGATGTCGCCCGGCGGCACGCCGGTCTTCTTGAGCGAGGCGGTGACGGCCGCATAGCCGGCCACGCGGTGCGGGTGCACGTTGGTCTTGAGCCAGCGCGCAAAGCGCGGCTCGGCCTGCGCCCGCTCGGCGGTGGGATCGGGCTCGTGCGCGGCCTGCGGGTCGTAGTCCGGCCAGACAAAGCGCGCCGCGATCGCATCCAGCGCTTCCTGGGTAAGCGTATCGGGTCCGTTGCGCAACCCCTGCCAGATGTCGTCGACCTGCTGCGCGAACACCTCGGGGGTCAGGTCCTTGACCAGGATCTTGATGCGGGCCTTGTACTTGTTGTCGCGCCGGCCGTGCAGGTTGTAGACCCGCAGCACCGCCTGCAGATAGGTCAGCAGGTCCTGCCAGCGCACGAAGGGATTGATGAGCTTGCCGGTGATGGGCGTGCGGCCCATGCCCCCGCCGACCCAGACGCGAAAGCCGATCTGGCCGTCGCGCTCGACCGCATGCAGGCCGATGTCGTGCACGCCGACCGCCGCGCGGTCATGCAGCGCGCCGCTGACGGCGATCTTGAACTTGCGCGGCAGGAAGGCGAATTCGGGATGCAGGGTGGACCACTGGCGGATGATCTCGCACCACACCAGCGGATTGACCAGTTCGTCGGGCGCGATGCCGGCGAAATGGTCGGTGGTGGTGTTGCGGATGCAATTGCCGCTGGTCTGGATGGCGTGCATCTGGACCGAGGCCAGCGCCGCGAGGATGTCGGGCACGTCCTGCAGGCGCGGCCAGTTGAACTGGATGTTCTGGCGGGTGCTGAAGTGCCCGTAGCCGCGATCCCACTTGCGGGCGATATGCGCCAGCATGCGCAACTGCCGCGAGGACAGCAGGCCATAGGGGATCGCCACCCGCAGCATGGGCGCATGGCGTTGGATGTACAGGCCGTTCTGGAGCCGAAGCACGCGGAACTCGTCTTCGCTCAGCTGGCCGTCCAGGAAGCGGCGCGTCTGCCCGGCGAACTGGGCCACGCGTTCGTCCACCAGCTGCTGGTCGACCGGATCGTAGATATACATGACAGCAACCTCGTTGCGTCCGGCCGGCCTGGCCGGACATCGCGCCCGCACGAGATGCGTGGGCGACCTTCGATTATATTTTTCGCAAGGGCGCCAAGGTCGGGCCGGGTAAGCTAATAACCACAATGTATAAGCGGGCCGGCCCGGCCCGGCGAGCCTACGAAGGCCGCGGCGGACAAGGGGCCGGCGGCGCCGCGCAGCCGGCGGCACGGGAATTTGTTACCGTAGAAGGCGGCCTCCCGCTTTCTTGCCGCCGGGCCGGCCCAAGCCTCCCCTGTCGGGAACTGGCCAAGCCACAGGCGCAGCGTGGGGACCCTCACTTTTCGGAGCTTATGCCATGCAACGCAATTTCGACCTCGTAGTCAGCCTGCTCGGGGCCATGCGCGATGCGCCCGCCGCGCAACTGACCGTCGCCGAGCTGGTCCAGGCCTTGCAGGCCCCGGGCATCGACGAAGCCGACGAAGCCAGCGTGCAGCACCACCTGGCCATCATGGAAGACGCCGGCTTCGTCAAGCGCGTGGACGAGGTGATCGCCACCCGCTGGCGGCTGACCTGGGCCGGCTACGATGCCCTGGAAGGAAACGAGGACGACGAGGACGAGGACGACGAAGTCGATCCGAGCTGAGCCGGCGCGCCAGGCGCGCGGCCCGCGGCGCTCAGTCGTCGTGCCGGCCGCCGGCGTAGCCCAGCCCGATGGCCAGGGCGATGCCCACCGCGATGCCGATCACGATGTTGTCCAGGGCCAGGCCGATGGCCACGCCGATGGCGATGCCTAGGGGTAAAGCAAATTTCTTCATGGCGGGCAGTTTATAACGCCGGCGCGGCGCGGCAGGACCGCCAGGTTCTTGCGCTGGTTTTTTTGCCTGTGCGCTTGCACAAATCAAAAAATCAGTGCTATTATCTCGCTTCTTCAGGTCCCCGATAGCTCAGTCGGTAGAGCGACGGACTGTTAATCCGCAGGTCGCTGGTTCGAGCCCAGCTCGGGGAGCCAAAAAGAACAAAAGCCTTCACCTTGCCGTGAAGGCGCGGTAAACAGAAAAGCCTTCACTCAGTGAAGGCTTTTTACCGAGTAGTGTTGGTGTCTGCTTGTCTGGCCGCATCCGACTGCGCCCGATGATCCGCACCGCGCCGGCATAGCTCAGTCGGTAGAGCAGCGCATTCGTAATGCGAAGGTCGGGGGTTCGACTCCTCTTGCCGGCACCAATCCCAGAAGGCCGTCCGCACGCGGACGGCCTTTTGCTTTGCCGCCCGGCTATTCGGCGTCGGGCTGCCGCTCGGGCGCGGCCTCCTGGAAAGCCGGCAATTCGCGGCATGCCGCGTCGATGCGCACGATGGTGGGCATCTGCGCCAGGCTGCAGTCGAAACGGCGGGCATTGGCCACCTGCGGCACCAGGCAGATGTCGGCCAGGCCCGGCGCATCGCCGTGGCAATAGCGCCCGGTGCCCGGCGACTGCGCCAGCATGGCCTCGAGCGCCGTCATGCCCACCTCGATCCAATGCCGGTACCACTCGTTCTTGGCCTCTTCGCCCAGGCCCATGCCGCGCTTCAGGTACTTGAGCACGCGCAGGTTGTTCAAGGGATGGATGTCGCAGGCGATGGTCTGGGCCAAGGCCCGCACGCGCGCGCGGCTGGCCGGGTCCGGCGGCAGCAGCGCCGGCTCCGGATGCAGCTCCTCGAGATACTCGATGATGGCCAGCGACTGGTGCAGCACCAGGCCGCCGTCCATCAGCGTGGGCACCAGCGCGTTGGGATTGAGCGCGGTATAGCCGGCCTGCAGCTGCTGGCCGCCCTCCTTGAGCAGGTGCACCGGCACCGTCTCGTAGGACAGGCCCTTCAGGTTCAGGGCGATGCGCACGCGGTAGGCGGCGGAGCTGCGGAAATAGCTGTAGAGCTGCATCGAAAGCCTCGGGTCAGGATGCGGGAGACTGCAGGTCCACGGCCACCGCCTTGCGCGAGAGCTCCCTGGGCAGCGGGAAGGCGACGTTTTCCTGCAGGCCGTCCATGGTGCGCACGGAGATGGCGCCCAGCGACTTCAGGCGCTCGATCACGCGCTGCACCAGCACCTCGGGGGCCGAGGCGCCGGCGGTGATGCCGATGCGCGAGCGGCCCTGCAGCCATGCCGGATCGATGGCCTCGGCCCCGTCGATGAGATAGGCGGGCGTGCCGCGGCGCTCGGCCACCTCGCGCAGGCGATTGGAATTGGAGCTGTTGGGGCTGCCCACCACCAGCACCAGGTCGCACTCGGGCGCCATGAGCTTGACCGCGTCCTGGCGGTTCTGCGTGGCATAGCAGATGTCGCTTTTCTTGGGCTCGACGATGGAAGGGAAACGCGCCTTGAGCGCGCCGGACACCGCGGCCGCGTCATCCACCGACAGCGTGGTCTGGGTCACGTAGGCCAGGTTATCCGGGTCGGCGACCTGCAAGGCCTGCACGTCCTCGACCGTCTCGACCAGGTGCATGCCCCCTTCGGCCTGCCCCAGCGTGCCCTCGACCTCGGGATGGCCCCTGTGGCCGATCATGATGATCTCGCGCCCGGCCGCGCGCATGCGCGAGACCTCGATATGCACCTTGGTGACCAGCGGGCAGGTGGCGTCGAAGATGCGCAGCTGCCGCTCGGCAGCCTCGCGCCGCACGGCCTGCGAGACGCCGTGGGCGGAAAAGACCACGATGGCGCCGGCCGGCGCCTGGTCCAGCTCGTCGATGAAGATGGCGCCCTTGGCGCGCAGGTCCTCGACCACGTAGCGGTTGTGCACGATCTCGTGGCGCACGTAGATGGGCGCGCCGTGCAGTTCCAGGGCGCGCTCGACGATGTCGATGGCCCGGTCCACGCCGGCGCAAAAGCCCCGGGGCTGGGCCAGCAGCAGCTCGGCGCCGCCGGCGGTATGGGTCGTGGCGGTCATCACAGCACTCCTAGTATGGCCACGTCCACCTTCAGGGCGGCGCCGGCCAGCGGATGATTGAAATCGAACAGCGCGTAGTCCGGCGCCAGCTCCTTGAGCACGCCCGAATAGCGCCCGCCGTTGGGCGCGGTGAACTCGACCATGTCGCCCGGGGAAAACTCGGCATCCGGCCCGGCATGGCGCGCCAGCATTTCGCGGCTGACGCGCTGGATCAGCTCGGGGTTGCGCTCGCCGTAGGCTTGCGCGGGGCTGAGCGTGAAGCTGTAGCGGCTGCCCTCGGGCTGGCCCACCAACGCCTGCTCCATGCCCGGGGCCCACTGGCCCGCGCCCAGCTGCAAGGTGGCCGGCCGGCCGTCGAAGGTATCGGCAAAGACGGTGTTCTGGCCCGGGCCGGAAGCCAGGACGATGCGGTAATGCAGGGTCAGGTAGGAGTCGGGACGGACAAAAACGTTCACGGAGTCGGCAGCGGCGGGCAAGGTCTGTCACCTTAATAGGCGTTTATCAAACCCGATTTTAGAACGACCCATGCCCGAACCGCTTTGCGAACAGGCCGAACGCCCGCGCGAAAGGCTTTTGCGCCACGGCGCGCAGGTGCTGACCGACGCCGAGCTGCTGGCGCTGGTGCTGCGCACCGGCACGGCCGCGCAGGACGCCGTGCAGATGGGCCGGGCCCTGCTGCTGCGCTTTGGCGGGCTGCGCGCCCTGCTCTCGGCCGACATCCCCGCCCTGATGCGCCAAAGCGGACTGGGGCAGGCCAAGGCCTGCCAGCTGGCCGCGGTGCTGGAGCTGGCGCGCCGGGCCGCCGAGGAGGAACTGAGCCGCGGCGACGCCCTGAAGGACCCCCGGCGCGTCAAGCACTATTGCAGCCTGCTGCTGGGCCACCAGCCGGTGGAGCACTGCATGGCGCTCTACCTGGACAGCCAGCTGCGCCTGATCGGCACCGAGGAGCTGGCCCGCGGCACGCTCTCGCAGGCCTCGGTCTATCCGCGCGAAGTGGTGCGGGCCGCGCTGCGCCACCATGCGGCGGCGGTCATCCTGACGCACAACCACCCTTCCGGCTCGCTGCAGCCCAGCCTGGCCGACCAGCACCTGACGCGCCAGCTCAAGCAGGCGCTGGCGCTGGTGGACGTGCGCCTGCTCGATCACATGGTGGTGGGCGGCGGACAGGCGGTATCCATGGCCGAACTGGGCATGCTCTAGGCACAGGGCCGCGCGCATGCTAGAATTTGTGGTTAACCGTTTTTCCCCTAGCCCAGGATACGTGGTTTTTGGCAGCTTTCGGGGGTGCGGCAGCCGTTGCCCTGGCAACGACGCCGGCACCGGCCCGAGGCGCAAAGGCTGGCGACCCGCCCCAAGGATTCCATCATGAAAGAAGGCGTTCATCCCGATTACCGCGAAGTGGTGTTCCAGGACCTGATCACCGGCAACAAGTTCATCACCCGCTCCACGCTCAACACCCGCGAAACCATCGAACTGGACGGCAAGACCTACCCGCTGTTCAAGTGCGACGTGACCTCGGAATCGCACCCCTTCTACACCGGCGCCCAGACCCGCATCGTCGAGACCGGCCGCGTCGAGAAGTTCCGCGCCCGTTTCGCCCGCACCGCCGGCACCAAGAAGGCCGCCGACGCCTGATCGCTGGCGCCGCAGCCTTGCCGTCCCGCGCCCCGGCCCGGGCGACGGCGCAGACCAGGCAGCCGCAAGGCTGCCTTTTTTGCCTTCGCCGCAAGCAGGGCCGCTACGGCGCGTTACATTACGTCCTGTGTCCCCAGAATCGCGTTCCACTCCCGCCCGGCTGACCGCCCCGGCGACCGTCAAGCTGCCCCGCTACGTCCTGCTGGGGCTGGGGCTGGCCTACATCCTGGCCGGCCTGTTTCTGCGCGACCCCTGGAAGACCGACGACGTGGTGGGCGTGGCCACGATGCTGACCGCCCTGCACGAAGGCATGCGGGCCTGGCTGCTGCCGCAAGTGGGCCAGCTGGCCTATGCGCAGGACGGCCCGCTGGTCACCTGGGTGGGCGCGGCGGCCATCTGGCTGTTCGGCGCATGGATCGGCGAGCTCTCGGCCGCCCGGCTGCCCAACCTGCTGTGGTTCGGCCTGACGGCGTGGGGGCTGTGGTACGGCACCTACCTGCTGGGCCGGCGCAAGGAAGCGCAGCCCCTGGCCCTGCCTTTCGGCGGCGAGCCCACGGTGCGCGACTACGGCCGCATGCTGGCCGACGCGGCGCTGCTGCTGCTGATCGCCACCGCCGGCATACTCTGGCGCACCCACGAGACTTCGGAAGTGCCCGCCATCATGGCATGGCAGGCGCTGGCCTACTACGGGCTGGCCCGCATGCTGGACAAGCCCGTGCTGGGCGCGACGGTGCTGGGCGTGGCGCTGGCCGCGGCCTTCCTGACGCGCTCCTGGCCGGGCGCGCTGCCCATCCTGATCGCCATGGCCCTGGCCTTCCAGCCGCGCAGCGCCCTGTGGCGCTCGCGCCGCTGGCTGATGTGGCCGCTGCTGCTGGCCATGACGCTGGTGCTGCTTTGGTGGGTGCCCGCCTCGCAGCAAGGCGAGTACTGGATGCGCGCCTGGCGCCAATGGAACGAATCGCTGTTCGGCTTTCCCGGCTTTGCCGGCATCGGCCGCATGCTGCGCGACCTGCCCTGGTTCCTGTGGCCGACCTGGCCGCTGGCGCTGGTGGCCCTGTGGCGCTGGCGCGCCTGGCTGGCCGCGCCGCACATCTCTATCCCGGCCTCCTTCGCCTTCGGCGCGGCCGTGCTGCTGCCGCTGATGCGCCAGCCTTCCGAGCCCGAATTCATGCTGCTGGTGGTGCCTTGCGCGGTGCTGGCCGCCTTTGCCCTGCCCACCTTGCGCCGCGGCGTGGTCAACACGCTGGACTGGTTCGCCGTGATGTGCTTTTCGCTCACCCTGGCCACCGTCTGGCTGGGCTGGGTGGCGCTGCACTTCGGCTGGCCCGCCAAGATCGCCGGCAACATCGCCCGCCAGACCGCCGGCTTCGAGCCGCAGGTCTCCTGGACCGCCTTCGCGCTGGCGCTGGGCATCTCGGCCTGCTGGGTCGCGCTGGTGAACTGGCGCCTGCGCACCCGCCCGGCCGCGCTGTGGCGCGGCACCGTGCTCTCGGCCTGCGGCCTGTCGGCCACCTGGCTGCTGCTGGTGCTGCTGTGGATGCCGCCGGTGGACTACGCGCGCAGCTACCGCACCGTCTCTGGCGAGCTGGCCGCGGCGCTCGAACAGCACCGCCGGCCGGGCGAATGCCAGCGCGCCCTGAGCCTGGGCAGCGGCCAGCGGGCCTCCTTCCTGGTCTTCGACGGCCTGAACTTCGCGTACGACTCGCGCTGCACGCTGGTGCTGCAGCAGACCACGCGCAACGACCTGCGCGACGGCACCGCGGCCTACAGCGACATCGATCCTGCGCAGGTGCTCTGGCAGGGCGGACGCCGCGCCGACCGCCACGAAGTCTTCCGCCTGCTGCGCATCGCCCCTTCCCAATGAGCGCGGGTTCCCTGCCGGCCCCGGCCGGCGAGCGCTTTGGCGCCATGCTGGGCAAGATCCTGCGCCACGCCTGGCCTGTGCTGGTGACCCAATGGGCCGGCATCGCCTTCGGCGTGCTCGATACCGCCATGACCGGACATGCCGGCGCCAGCGACCTGGCCGCCATGTCGCTGGCCGTCTCCATCTACCTGACCATCTTCGTGGGCTTGATGGGAGTGGTGCATGCCCTGATTCCCATCATCGCGCAGCATTTCGGCGCGGGCCGCCATGCCGAGGTCGGCCGCGCCTGGGGCCAGGGCGTGTGGCTGGCGCTGGGGCTGTCGGCGGCCGGCGGCACGCTGATGCTTTTCCCCGATGCCTGGCTTTCGTTCTCGGGCGAAGTGGCGCCGCAAGTACGCCAGGGCGTGGCCAGCTACCTGCATGCGCTGGTGCTCGCCCTGCCCGCGGCGCTGATGTTCCGCACGCTCTACGCGCTGGGCACGGCGGTGTCCCGGCCCAAGCTGGTCATGGCCGTGAACCTGGGCGGCGTGGGCCTGAAGGCCTTGTGCAACTGGCTTTTCATCTACGGGAAATTCGGCTTGCCGGCCATGGGCGCGGCCGGCGCGGGCCTGTCCTCGGCCATCGTCTACTGGAGCAGCCTGGCGGCCGGCCTGTGGCTGATCCGGCGCGACCGCTATTTCGACAAGTTCAAGCTGCGCCTGGGCAAGCCCGATTGGCCCGCCCTGCGCGAACTGCTGCGGCTGGGCCTGCCCATGGGCGGCTCGTACCTGGTGGAGGTCTGCGCCTTCACCTTCATGGCGCTGCTGATCGCGCGCGAAGGCACCCATGTGTCGGCCGGCCACCAGATCGTCGCCAACCTCGCGGCCCTGTCCTACATGATGCCCATGGCGCTGGGCGTGGCCAGCGCCTCGCTGGCGGCCCAGGCCATCGGCGCGGGCGATGCGCGCCTGGCGCAGCGCACCGGCCAGGCCGGCCTGCTGCTGGCCCTGGCCGGCGCCGTGCTGACCGCCGCGCTGCTGGTGCTGCTGCGGCCGTGGATCGTCGCGGCCTATACGGGGAACGCGCCAGTGGCTGCCGTGGTGATGTCGCTCATGCCCGTGATCGTGCTGTTTCACCTGGCCGACGCCATGCAGTGCCTGAACACCTACCTGCTGCGCGCCTACAAGGTGGCGGTGGTGCCGCTGCTCATCCAGGTGCTGGCCCTGTTCCTGGTCGGCCTGGTGGGTGGCTGGTGGGCCGGTTTCGGCCCGGGCCGCGGCAGCCTCGAACCGCTGCGCCAGCTGCTGGCGCCGCAGGCCCCGCCCGGCGCGGGCACCATGTGGATCATGGCCGCGATCGGGCTGGCGCTGTCGGCGCTATTGCTGCATGGCTGGTACCGGCGGGTGGCGCGGCGGGCCGTGCTGGCGTCCTGAGCCCGGGCGCGCCGGCGGGCCGCCCGCGGCAACAGGCCCTAGCGCGGCCGCTTGTCCACCACCCGCCGGGCCTTGCCCGTGAGGGTCCGCTCGACCTGTCCGCACTCGAGCACCCGCACCCGCGCGCTCACGCCGATCATCGCCTTGATGTCGTGCTGCAGGCGCCGGCCCAGCTGCTCGCGCTCGGCCGCATCCAGCACGCCCGCTTCCTCGCGCGCCTCGGTCAGCACCTCCAGTTCGTCCAGCGAGCCGCTGCGGGTCAGCACCAGCTGGTAGTGCGGCGCCAGCTGGGGCAGCTTGAGCACCAGCTCCTCGACCTGCGTGGGAAAAAGATTGACGCCGCGCACGATCAGCATATCGTCGCTGCGGCCCGTGATCTTGCCGATCCGGCGCATGCTGCGCGCGGTGGGCGGCAACAGCCGCGTCAGGTCGCGCGTGCGGTAGCGGATCACCGGCATGGCCTGCTTGCTCAGCGAGGTGAACACCAGTTCGCCCGGCTCGCCGTCGGCCACCGGCTCGCCGGTCAGCGGGTCGACGATCTCCGGCAGGAAGTGGTCCTCCCAGACCACCGGGCCGTCCTTGGTCGCGGCGCATTCGCTGGCCACGCCCGGGCCCATCACTTCGGACAGGCCGTAGATGTCCACCGCGTCGATGCCGGCATGGGTTTCGATGTCCTGGCGCATCTGCCCCGTCCAGGGCTCGGCGCCGAACACGCCGATGCGCAGCGAACTTTGCAGCGGGTCGATGTTCTGGCGGCGCATCTCCTCCAGGATGTTGCAGAAGTACGAAGGCGTGACCATGATGACGTCGGGCTTGAAATCACAGATCAGCTGCACCTGCTTTTCCGTCTGGCCGCCGGACATGGGCACCACCGTGCAGCCCAGCCGTTCGGCGCCGTAGTGCGCGCCCAGCCCGCCGGTGAACAGGCCGTAGCCGTAGGCCACGTGCACCACGTCGCCCGGGCGCGTGCCGGCCGCCCGCAGCGAGCGCGCCACCAGCGCGGCCCAGGTCTCGATATCCCGGCGGGTGTAGCCCACCACCGTGGGCTTGCCGGTGGTGCCGCTGGAGGCATGCACGCGCACGACCTGCTCGCGCGGCACCGCGAACATGCCAAAGGGATAGTTCTCGCGCAGGTCCTGCTTGGTGGTGAAGGGAAACCTCGCGATGTCCGACAGCTGCTTCAGGTCGGAAGGATGCACGCCGGCCGCATCGAAGGCGCGGCGGTAATGGGGCACGTTCTCGTAGGCGTGGGCCAGCGTCCATTTCAGGCGTTGCAGTTGCAGCGCCTGGATCTCGTCGCGGCTGGCATGCTCGATGGCATCGAGGCCGGCGTCCTGGGCTACGGTGTTCATGATGCGCGATGTCTCCTGGTTGCTTGTTCCGTGGCGGCGCCCGCCGGTCAGTCCGGCTGCGCCACGATGTTGCCCTGGATGCGGTAGGACCGGCCCCGGAACACCGCGACCTGCCTGCCTTCCTGGTTGGTGACGACGACGTCGTAGACGCCGGTGCGCCCGGCCAGCGAAACCTCGCGCGCCTGCGCCGTCAGCACGTCGGCCTCGCGGGCCGGGGCGAGAAAGTCGATGGTGCAGCCCGAGGCGACGGTCGCCTGGTTGCGGGCGTTGCAGGCGAACGCGAAGGTGCTGTCGGCCAGGGCGAAGATGAAGCCGCCGTGGCAGCTCTTGTGCCCGTTGAGCATGTCGGCGCGCACGGTCATGCTCATGCGCGCGCTGCCCGGGGCAATGGCTTCGAGCCGTGCCCCCAGGCCCTGGGAGGCGGCGTCGGCCGCATACATGGTCCGGCCCACGGCCTGGGCCAGCGCCTGCGCGGCCGGATCCGGCACGGCGTGTTGGGCAGACAAGGCCGCGGGCTGCGCGAACGGTTCGCTCATCATTTCCCCTTGAAGACGGGTTCGCGCTTTTCCAGGAAGGCCTGCACGCCTTCGCGGTAGTCGTGGCTGCGGCCCAGCTCGCGCATCAGGTCGCGCTCCAGGTCGAGCTGCTCGGCCATGCCGTGCCGGCCGCTTTGCAGGATGGCGCGCTTGGTATAGGCCAGGCCCAGGGTGGGCGCGGCGGCGAGCCGGCGCACCAAGGCTTGCAGCGTCTCTTCGAATTCCTGGTCGGGCACGCACTGCCAGATCAGTCCCCACTCCTGGGCCTGGCGCGCCGGCAAGCGCTCGCCCAGCAGCGCCAGGCCCATGGCGCGCGCCAGGCCCACCCGGCGCGGCAGCGACCAGGTGCCGCCGGTGTCGGGCAACAGGCCCAGCCTGGCGAACGATTGGATGAAGCTGGCCGATTCGCAGGCGATCACCAGGTCGCCGGCCAGCGCCAGGTTGGCGCCCGCGCCGGCGGCCACGCCGTTCACGCCCATCACCACCGGCAGCGGCAGGGCCTGCAGGCGGCGCACCAGCGGCGCGTAGTGGCGCTCGATCGTCGCGCCCAGGTCCGGCGCCTGGCCGTCGGCCGAAGGCTGGCGCTCGGACAGGTCCTGCCCGGCGCAAAAGCCGCGGCCCGCGCCACGGACCAGCAGCACGCGCGCGCCCCCGGCCTCGACGCGCGCGAGCGCATCGGCCACTTCCTCGTGCATGCGCGCGGTAAAGCTGTTGAGCTTGTCCGGCCGGTTCAGCGTCAGGCGCGCGATGCCTTCTTCGAGCTCGAACAGGATGTCGTGGTAGCCGTTCATTGCGGTTTCCATGCCGTTTGCCATCACGCCGCGTGCCGGCGCGACTGCACCACGCGGAAACGGTTGGCGACGAAGGCCGTGTCGGACAAGGCCGCGTTGCCGGCCGGATTGGCGCCGGTGCCGTGAAAGTCGCTGAAGGCCGCGGTCTGATTGACGAACACGCCGGCGGTCAGGTTCAGCGACAGGTTCACCCCCGTCTCCTGCGCCATCTGCTCGACCGCCTGGATCACCGGCTCGCCGGTGGCATAGGCCGACAACGACAGCGCCCCCTTTTCGCGCACCAGCCTGCCGGCCAGCGCAATGGCCGCCTGGGTGGATTCGACCGGCACCACGAAGGCGATGGGGCCGAACCACTCCTGGGCGATGATTTCGCTGCCGGCCTCGCCCTGCAGCAGCAGCGGCGTGCGCACGCGGGCCTGCTCGAACTGCGGATGGACCAGGGCCTGGCTGTCGGCCAGCACCTTGAGCCCCAGGCCGCGCGCGCGCTCGAGCCGATCGAGCGTGGCCTGGCTCTGGATCGCGCCGGTCAGCTCCACCGCCTTGGCCGGGTCGGCGGCCAGCTTGGCCAGCGCCGCGCCCAGGGCTTGCGCGACCTCGTCGAAGGACAAACGGCCCTCGGGCGTATCGATGCCGTCCTTGGGCACGTAGATGTTCTGCGGCGCCGTGCACATCTGGCCCGAATACAGCGCCAGCGAGAACGCCAGGTTGCGCACCATGCCCTTGAAATCGTCGGTCGAATCGATGATGACCTGGTTGACGCCGGCCTTCTCGGTATAGAGCAGCGCCTGGCGGGCATGCGCCTCGAGCCAGCGGCCGTTCTCGGCGCTGCCGGTGAAGTCGATGATGCCAACCTGCGGATCGGTCGCCAGGCGCTGGGCGGCATCGTCGCCGGCCTCGTGCGCGGCCAGCAGCACCACATCGGGATCGAAGCCGGCCTCGGCCAGCACCTCGCGGGCCACGGCCACCGTGATGGCCAGCGGCAGGATGGCCGCCGGGTGCGGCTTGACGATCACCGTGTTGCCCGTGGCCAGGCTGGCGAACAGGCCCGGATAGCCGTTCCAGGTGGGGAAGGTGGCGCAGCCGATCACCAGGGCCACCCCGCGCGGCACCACGGCAAACCGCTTGTGCATGCGCAGCGGCTCGTGCTTGCCCTGCGGTTTTTCCCAGCAGGCGCTGCCGGGGATGCGCGACATTTCCTGCCACGCATAGGCCACGGCCTCCAGCGCACGGTCCTGCGCGTGCGGGCCGCCGGCCTGGAAGGCCATCATGAAGCCCTGGCCGGTGGTGTGCTGCACGGCCTGCGCGATCTCGAAGCTGCGGCGGTTGAGCCGCTGCAGGATCTCCAGCGCCACGCCCACCCAGGCGCGAGGGCCCGCGCGCCGCCAGGCCGGCGCGGCCGCGGCGCTGGCCGCGACCAGCGCGGCGGGATCCAGGCGCGGATAACGCACATCCAGCGCCAGGCCGAAAGGCGAACGCTCGCCGCCCACCTTGCCCTGCTCGCCGGCTATCGGCAGCGGGAAGTCCTTGCCGAGCAAGGCCTCGAACGCGGCCTGCCCTTGGCCGGCCGCCGTCTCGCCATAGGCCCTGGGACTGGGCGATTCGGCAAACGGGCTCCAATAGCCGCGGGCTTGCGTCGCCTGCACGGCCTGCTGCAGCATCGCCTCGTGGCGGGCGAAGAGATCTGGCTTATCGGACATGAATCAAGTCTCCTGGTCGAAATCCAACACCAGCCGCTCGCTGACCGCGTAGCTCTGGCAGCTGAGCACGAAACCGCGCGCAACCTCGTAGTCTTCCAGGGCGAAGTTGGCGTCCATGTCCACCTCGCCCTCTGTCACCTTGCAGCGGCAGGTCGAGCACACCCCGCCCTTGCACGAATAGGGCAGCTCGATGCCTTGCTCGAGCGCGGCCTCCAGCACGTTCTGGCTGCGGCGCGCAACGGAAAAAACGCGGCGGTGGCCGTCCTGGATCACCGTGACCTGGCACTGCCCGTCCCCGCCGGCGGCCGGCTCGCTGCTACGCGCCGGCCGCGGCCCGCGGGGCGCGCCGAACAGCTCGAACTTGATGCGCTCGCGCGGCAGGCCCTTGTCCTGCAGGGCCTGCACCACGCCTTCGATCATGGCCGGCGGCCCGCAGACGAAAGCGTGGTCCACGCCCGCCGGATCGAGCCAGCGCTCCAGCAGCTGGGCGACCTTCCCGCCGTCCAGGCGGCCGTTGAACAAGTCGATGTCCTGCGCCTCGCGGCTCATCACGTAGACAACCGCCAGGCGCTGCATGTAGCGGTTCTTCAGGTCCTCGATCTCCTCGCGAAACAGCACCGAGGACGAGGCGCGGTTGCCATAGCACAGCGTGAAGCGGCTGCGCGGTTCGGCGGCCAGCGCGGCCTTGACCAGCGACAGCACCGGCGTGATGCCGCTGCCCACGGCAAAGGCCACGAAATGGCGGCTTTGGCCGGGATCGAAATCGATGGTGAAGTTGCCCGAGGGCGGCAGCACCTCCAGCACCTGGCCGGGTGCCAGCTCGCTGTTGGCCCAGGTCGAGAAAGCGCCGTCGTCCAGGCGCTTGATGGCCACGCGCAGTTCGCCGTCCTCGGGCGCCGAGCAGATCGAATACGAGCGGCGCAGCTCCTGCCCGCCCACCTGCGTCTTGAGGGTCAGGTACTGCCCGGGCAGGAATCGGTACGCGGGCGCCAGCTCGGCCGGCACCTCGAAGGTGACCACTACCGCGTCGCGGGTGTTGCGCGCCACGCGCGCCACCGTCAGGGGATGAAAGCTCGCCATGATCCAGAAAGCCGATGCGCCGCTAGTGCGGCTTGAAATAGTCGAAGGGTTCCTTGCAGGCCAGGCAGCGATACAGCGCCTTGCAGGCCGTCGAGCCGGACTGGCTGACCAGCCGGGTGGACAAGGCGCCGCACTGCGGACAAGGCACGGCCGGGGCATCGGCGCGGGGCAGGATGCCCGATACATCCACCGCCTGCTGCACGGGCGGCGCGATGCCGTAGCGCCTGAGCGCCTCGCGCCCGCGCGGGCTCAGCCAGTCGGTGGTCCAGGCCGGCGCCAGCCGGGTGCGCACGTCCACCTCGCCTATCCCCTGGCGCGCCAGCGCCTGGCGTATGCCGTGCTCGATCTCCTGCATCGCCGGGCAGCCCGAGTAAGTGGGCGTGACGGTCACCACGCAGGTCTGTCCTTCCCAGGCGATCTCGCGCACCACGCCCAGGTCGACCACCGAGAGCACCGGGATCTCGGGATCGGGCACGGACTCGAGCCAGCCGCGGATCTCCTGCGGCGCCGCCCGGCGCAAGAGCGCCGCGCTCACCACGCACCCCCGGGATAGGCGCGCTGCAGGTACTGCATCTCGGCCAGCAGATAGCCCAGCGCCTCGGTGTGCCGGCCCTGGCGCCCGCCCCGCATGGCCGCATGGCGCGCCTGCGCCGGATCCGGCAGGGCCAGCGTGGCCTGCCGGCACACCTGCCCGACATGGCGCGACCACGGCTCGTACAGGCTTTGCAGGGTGCAGGCGATGCCTTGCCCGGCCATGCCCAGGTCCAGTTCGTCGTCGATGAACAGCTCGCCGGTGTAGGGCCAGAGCGCGTCCACGGCCGCCTGCATGCGCGCGTGGCTTTCCTCGGTGCCATCGCCCAGGCGCACCACCAGGTCGGACGAGCGGCGCACGTGGTAGGCGGTTTCCTTGACGGACTTCTCGGCGATGGCGGCCACGCGGGCGTCGGCCGAGCGCGCCAGCGCCTGCAGCAGGAAGAATTGCCAGACATCCAGGAAGAACTGGCGCACCATGGTATGGGCATAGTCGCCGTTGGGCAGCTCGGCCAGCAGCACGTTGCGGTATTCGTGGGCGTCGCGCAGGTAGGCCAGCGCATCTTCGTCCTTGCCCTGGCCCTGCACCTGGCCGGCCAGGGTCAGCCACAGGCGCGCCTGCCCCAGCAGGTCCAGCGCGGTGTTGGTCAAGGCAAGGTCTTCCTCCAGCTCGGGGCCGTGGCCGCACCATTGGGCCAGCCGCTGGGACAGCACCAGCGGCGTGTCGGCCAGGCGCAGCAGGAATTCGGTCTGCAAAGCCGTGCAGGCGGCCGGCTCGGCGGGGGCGCTTGGCATGGCGGCTCCTAGATGTGCTGCACGCCCTCGGGCATGGGAAAGAAGGTGGGATGGCGGTAGACCTTGCTTTGGGCCGGGTCGAACAGCGGCGCCTTGTCGTCGGGGCTGCTGGCCACGATGTCGGCCGCGCGCACCACCCAGATGCTCAGCCCTTCGTTGCGCCGGGTATAGACGTCGCGCGCATGATTGATGGCCATCTGCGCGTCGGCCGCGTGCAGGCTGCCCACGTGCTTGTGCGCCAGGCCATGCTGGCTGCGGATGAAGACTTCCCAAAGCGGGGTCGATTCGTGGTTCATGGGATGCGTCTCGTCTCGGATAGGTGCGAAGCGGCTCAGGGGTGCGGACCGGCTCAGGCCGCCTGGCGCCGGGCGCGCTTGCTGGCGTGGGCGAGCAGGGCTTGGCGCACCCAGGCGCCCTCTTCGTGGGCGCGCCGGCGCGCGGCCAGCCGCTCGCGGTTGCAGGGGCCGTTGCCGCGCAGCACCGCATGGAATTCGTCCCAATCGATCTGGCCGAAGTCGTAGTGGCCGCGTTCGGCGTTCCACTTCAGGTCGGGATCGGGAATGGTCAGGCCCAGGTATTCGGCCTGCGGCACCGTCTGGTCGACCATCTTCTGGCGCAGCGCATCGTTGGAGAAAAGCTTGATCTTCCACTGCATGGACTGCGCGCTGTTGGGCGAATCGGCATCGGGCGGGCCGAACATCATCAGCGCCGGCCACCACCAGCGGTTCAGCGCGTCCTGGCACATCTGCTTCTGCTCGGGCGTGCCGTGCAGGCACATCTGGATCAGCAGGTCGTAGCCCTGGCGCTGGTGGAACGACTCTTCCTTGCACACGCGCACCATGGCGCGCGCATAGGGGCCATAGGAGCAGCGGCACAGCGGGATCTGGTTGATGATGGCCGAGCCGTCCACCAGCCAGCCGATCATGCCGATGTCGGCCCAGCTCAAGGTGGGATAGTTGAAGATGCTGGAATACTTGGCGCGCCCGGCCAGCAGTTCGTCGACCAGCTGCTCGCGCGAGACGCCCAGGGTTTCGGCCGCGCTGTACAGGTACAGGCCGTGGCCGCATTCGTCCTGCACCTTGGCCAGCAGGATGGCCTTGCGCTTGAGGGTGGGCGCGCGCGTGATCCAGTTGCCCTCGGGCAGCATGCCGACGATTTCCGAATGGGCATGCTGCGAAATCTGCCGCACCAGCGTCTTGCGATAGTTATCGGGCATCCAGTCTTGCGGCTCGATGCGCACGCCCTGGTCGATGCGGCGCTGGAAATCGGCCTCCTGGCCCTGGAGTTCTGCGGCATCGCGCACCCGCGAGACGCCGGTTTCTACGAGCTGGGCGTACATGTTTTGCCTCCTTGTGCGGCCGGGTCGTGGCCAGTCCGCTGATGAGGAGGATTATTTAATACAAAAAAATCACTGTCAATCGTATTTCTGTATCATGTCATGCACGGCCATTTAGGTATCATGTCCCCGCCTTGAATGCTCCCATCGAAGATTTTCTGCAGCGCCAGCTGGCCGAACAGGCCCCGCGCGCCAAGTCGCTGTGCGTCACCCTGCTGGGCGACGCGCTGGCGCCGCACGGCGGCGCCATCTGGCTGGGCGACCTGATCGAACTCACCTCCCCGCTGGGGGTCAACGAGCGGCTGCTGCGCACCAGCGTGTTCCGGCTGGTGTCGCAGGGCTGGCTGCAGTCCGAACGCATCGGCCGGCGCAGCCTGTACACGCTCTCCCCGCAGGGCCTGCGCCTGACCGCGCACGCCTCGGCGCGCATCTACATCGGGCCGCCGTCCGACTGGAACGGCGAATGGACGCTGGTGATCCTGCCGCGCACCGGCAACGGCCAGCTGGCCGAGCGCGCCGAGCTGCGCCGCGAACTGGTCTGGGAAGGGTTCGGCGTGGTGGCGCCCGGGGTATTCGCGCATCCGCAGGCCGATGCCGGCACGGCGCACGAAATCCTGGAAAAGCTCGAGATCCCCGGCCGGGCGCTGGTGCTGCGCGGCCACGAGCTGCCGGGCGCAGGCGGCCTGCCCCTGTCCAGCCTGGTGCAGCTGTGCTGGAACCTCGACGAACTGGCGGCGCAGTATCGTGATTTTTCGGCGCGCTACGCGGCGCTGCAGGCGCTGCTGGCCCGGCAGGCGCCCTCGCCCGCGCAGGCTTTCACGCTGCGCACCTTGCTGATACACGGTTGGCGGCGCATCGTGCTGAACGACCCGCAGCTGCCCGCCCCGCTGCTGCCGCCCGACTGGCCCGGCCTGGCGGCGCGCCGGCTATGCGGCGCGCTGTACTGGCAGCTGTTCGCCGCCTCCGAAACACATCTGCAGGCCATCGCCAGCCGCGACAATGCCGCCTATACGCCGCTGGCGCCCGGCGCGCTCTCGCGCTTCGAGGGCGCGCCGGCCGAAGCGGCGGCCCTGGCGGCCCAGCAGGCCTGAAGGCGGGCGGTCCGGCGCTGCCGCGCCGGCGGCATGGGCGGCATGGGCGGCATGGGCGGCATGGGCGGCATGGGCGGCATGGGCGGCATGGGCGGCATGCCTAGACTTTCAGGAAGTGCTCGCGGTAGTACTTGAGCTCCTGGATGGACTCGTAGATATCGGCCAGCGCCTCGTGCCGGCTCTTTTTCTCGAAACCCTTGTAGACATCGGGCCGCCAGCGGCGCGCCAGCTCCTTGAGCGTGCTCACGTCCAGGTTGCGGTAATGGAAGAACGCCTCCAGGCGCGGCATGTAGCGCACCATGAAGCGGCGGTCCTGGCCGATGGTATTGCCGCACAGCGGCGACTTGCCGGCCGGGACGTAGCGGGACAGGAAATCGAGCAGCATCGTTTCGGCCTGGGCCTCGTCCAGGCTCG
Organism: Orrella sp. JC864; assembly: GCF_037026685.1. Taxonomy (NCBI): domain Bacteria; kingdom Pseudomonadati; phylum Pseudomonadota; class Betaproteobacteria; order Burkholderiales; family Alcaligenaceae; genus Orrella; species Orrella sp. JC864. The sequence goes on from NZ_JBANET010000015.1 coordinate 28,234, forward strand.
AGGCGCGCACCTTCTCGGTCAGGCCGCTCTTGCCGTGGGTGGCCGTGTTCCAGCTGTCCATGGCGGCCAGCAGGCTGTCGGGCTGGTGCACCACCAGCACCGGCCCTTCGGCCACCACCGTCAGGTCGGGTTCGGTGACGACCACGGCCACTTCGATGATGCGTTCCTTTTCGGGGTCCAGCCCGGTCATCTCCATGTCGAGCCAGACCAGGCGGTTTTCGTTCTGCGCCATATAATTTGCCTTTGGAAACCCCGGATTTTCTCATAGACGGCTGCATGCAATCAGCGATCCCCTTCTTCACGCTGGCCTTCGTCCTGATGCTGGCCGCCGACGTGCTGGTCAAGCTGTGGCTGGCCAGCCGCCAGATCCGGCACGTGGCCAGCCGGCGCGATGCCGTCCCGCCCGAGTTCGCTTCCCGCATCGGCCTGGCCAGCCACCAGCGCGCCGCCGACTATACGGTGGCCCGGGCGCGGCTGGGCATGCTCGAGCGGGTCTACGAGGCCGCCATCCTGGTGGGCCTGACCCTGCTGGGCGGGCTGCAGGCGCTGGACCTGCTGGCCGCGCGCCTGGCCGAAGGCCAGATGGCGCGCCAGCTGCTGCTGCTGGCCATGGTCTGCGTGCTGCTGGGCGCGGCCGGCCTGCCCTTCACCCTGTACCGGCAGTTCCGGCTAGAGGCCCGCTTCGGCTTTAACCGCATGACCCCCTGGCTGTTCGTCACCGACCTGGCCAAGGCCACGCTGGTGGGCGCGGCCCTGGGCCTGCCGCTGGCTGCCGTCGTGCTGTGGCTGATGGCCGGCGCCGGCAGCTATTGGTGGATCTGGGCCTGGGCCGTCTGGGCAGGCTTTAACGTGCTGATGCTGCTGATCTTTCCCACCGTCATCGCGCCGCTGTTCAACAAGTTCACGCCGCTGGCCGACGCCCAGCTGGCCGAGCGCATCAAGGGCCTGGCGCAGCGCTGCGGCTTTGCCATCGAGGGCCTGTTCGTCATGGACGGCTCCAAGCGCTCGGCCCACGGCAACGCCTATTTCACCGGCTTTGGCAAGTCGCGCCGCATCGTCTTCTTCGACACGCTGCTGGCCAAGCTCAACGGCGACGAAATCGAAGCGGTGCTGGCGCACGAGCTGGGCCACTTCAAGCGGCGCCACATCACCCGCCGCATCGTGATCAGCTTCGGCGCCGCGTTGGCGCTGTTTGCCGTGCTGGGCTGGCTGGCGCAGCAGCACTGGTTCTATACGGGGCTGGGGGTGCTCCCGCAGCTGGGCGGGCGCAACGATGCCATGGCGCTGATCCTGTTCTTCCTGGTGGTGCCGGTCTTTACCTTCCCCTTCACCCCCATCGCCAGCTGGTACTCGCGCCGCGACGAATTCGAGGCCGACCGCTATGCCGCCGAGCAAAGCGACGGCGCCCAGCTGGTCTCGGCGCTGGTCAAGCTCTACGACGACAACGCCGCCACGCTCACTCCCGACCCGGTGCACTCGGCGTTCTACGACAGCCATCCGCCCGCGGCCGTCCGCATCCGGCAATTGGCGGCAGGATGAACAGCCCCTTGCTGCCCGGCCGGGTCGTATCGGCGCACGGACGCCATTACCTGGTCGAGATGGCCGACGGCAGCGAACGCCATTGCTATCCCCGCGGCAAGAAGGCCGGCGCGGCCGCGGTCGGCGACCAGGTGCTGATCCAGCCCCAGGGACGCGACGAAGGCAGCATCGAAGCGGTCTGCGAGCGCCGCAACCTGCTCTACCGCTCCGACGAGCAACGCACCAAGCAGTTCGCCGCCAACGTCGACCAGCTGCTGATCGTGGTGGCCGTGCGGCCGACGTTTTCCGACGACCTGCTGGGCCGGGCGCTGGCGGGAGCCTGGTCGGCGGACATCGCGCCGCTGGTGGTCCTGAACAAGATCGACGTGGCCGAAGCGCTGCAGGCCGCGCGCGAACGCCTGGCCGTGGTGCGCACGCTGGATGTGCCGGTATTCGAGGTATCCGCGCTGGACGCCGCCTCGGCGCGCCAGACCCTGCTGCCGCACCTGGCCGGCAAAACCAGCCTGCTGCTGGGACAAAGCGGCATGGGCAAGTCCACGCTGCTCAACGTGCTGGTTCCGGGCGCGCAAGCGCCCACCCGCGAGCATTCGCAGGCGCTGGACATGGGCCGGCACACCACGACCAGCACGCGCCTGTACCACCTGCCCGAAGGCGGCGATCTCATCGACTCGCCCGGGTTCCAGGCTTTCGGCCTGCAGCATTTGTCGGCCAAGGAAATCGAAAGAGGCTTTCCCGAGTTCGCCCCGCATATCCCGGCTTGCCGCTTCTATAACTGCATGCACCTGCATGAGCCGGGCTGCGGCGTGCTGGCGGCCCTGGCCCAGGGCCGGATCAGCCCCGCGCGACATGCCTTGTATGCGCGGATCGTGCGCGAGAACGAACAAGGACAGCACAGGTACTGAGGCGCGCGAGCCCGGGATGCGTGCCTGACACGGTTGCCGGCGCAATCGCCTAACGCGACTGCCAGGACGAAAGCTGGGCGTGGCGCAGCAGGTGATAGAAGTTGCGCAGCATCGCGGCGGTGGCTCCCCAGATGAAGCGGCCGTTCCAGGGCATGGAATAGAACTGGCGCTGGCGGCCATCGGCCAGGGTGGCCACGTGCAGGCGATGATTGGCCGGATCGGTCAGGAAGGCCAGCGGCACCTCGAAGATATCGGCCACCTCGAAGGCATCGGGCTTGAGCGTGAAGCCCGGCCTGACCAGGGCGGCAACGGGCGTGACCGAATAGCCGGTGGTCGTCACATAGGGCGGCAAGCTGCCCAGTATCTCGACGTAGTCGCCCGTCAGCCCGGTTTCTTCCTGCGTCTCGCGCAACGCGGCCGCAACCGGGCTGGCATCCCAGCTTTCGATGCGCCCGCCCGGAAAGCTGATCTGGCCGGCATGATCGCGCAAATGCGCCGCCCGCTGCGTCAGCATCACCTTCAGCCCCGCTTCGTGCACCACCATGGGAATGAGCACGGCAGCCTGCACCGGCGGCCCTTCGCGGCCCGGCGTGCGCCAGCGTTCTTCCAGCGAAGGATCGGGCGTCCACGAAGGCGGCGCGCTCAGGATGCCTCGCAGGGCATGGGGCGTGAGCAGGCCGGGATCGACGGGCGCCAGGCCTTCATTGGCCACGCGCCAGGGCTGCTCGGTCGGATCGAAGGCCGGCGCAAGCCGCGCCCGAGGGGCGGCCTTGCCGGACGGGGGATGCTCGGCCATCAAGAAAACGGTTTGCTGGCAAAAAACAGGAAACGCACGGTCCCGGAAAAGCGCAGCCACGCCGCGCCTTCGGCCCGGCCGGCCCTGCAAGGAGGCCGTAGCCCCGCGGCGCGGCCCGGCGACAGAAAAAAAGGCACCCTTGCAGGTGCCTTTTTTACCCGAGAAGCCGGGAACATCGCGTTCAGGCCTGCGCCTGGGCAGCGGTGTTCTTGCGAACCAGCTTTTCCTTGATGCGAGCCGACTTGCCCGAACGCTCGCGCAGGTAGTAGAGCTTGGCGCGGCGCACGTCGCCACGACGCTTGACCTCGATGGACGCGATTTGCGGCGAGTAGAGCTGGAAGGTCCGCTCGACGGCTTCGCCCGAGGAGATCTTGCGCACGATGAAGGCCGAGTTCAGGCCGCGGTTGCGCTTGGCGATGACCACGCCTTCGTAGGCCTGCACGCGCTTGCGGCTGCCTTCGACCACGTTGACGTTGACGACCACGGTATCGCCGGGCGCGAAGTCGGCCAGGGTCTTGCCGGCGGTCAGGCGAGCAATTTCTTCCTGCTCGAGGGTCTGGATGAGGTTCATGAAAGAACTCCGGAATGATCTTGCTCGGGATCTTTATGCAGCGAAACGCAGGCCGCCAAGACCTGTGTTCCGGATGCGCTCTTGGGCCAAGGGCGAAAGCGGCAAACCGCATCGCATCTTGCGCCTGCCAGCGGCCAAGCCCGCAAAACGCCAGCCAGGCCAAAACGCCAGCTGGACCCTTTGCCGCCGGGTTTGCCGGCCAAGCCGGTAAACCCTAAGCACACCGGTAGCTACCGGCAGGCCTTTGCCGCCAGGATAAGTCCCGGCAGAGGATACGTTGAAAAGCCCATGATTCTAGCGCAAAAGCCCTGGAAAACCAAATGCTTGGGGGCAAACAGGAAGGGCAGGAAGGCGCCCGTGCCACGGACGCGCGCCGGGCCCGCCGCCCGGCCATCAGAAACCGCCAGCGTGGCCCAGCCACATCAGGCCGGGGATCATGGCGCCCCATGCCAGCACCAGCGCCACGTCCACCACCATGGCGCGCAAGCCGGGCTTGGCGGCCTGGGCGCCGGAGCCGGCGCAGTCGACCGCGCCGGCGGGCGCAGCGGGCCGGCGTTGCTGGGACGCCACATCTTCTGCCCCCGACGCGGGCCGCTGCGCGGGCCGGGCCGATTGGAAAGGCCATTTGCGGCGCGGCCCCAGGCTGGCGGGGGGGAGATAGCTGCCATAGACGCTGCTGTATTGGGTCGTGAACATGTCGATCTCGCTAGGTTGCCTGCATCCGGAAACGCGGCGCGCGCGCGGCGCGGCGCCGGCCGGGAGAAAAAACGCCAGGACCTTAGCCATGGGAAGGCCCTGCCTCGAAAAGCCCCAGTTGCCGGGGAGCATGGCCCGGCCGTGCCGCTGCCGGGGGTTGGAAAAGGTCGTGGGCCAGGCCGCCGCCGCGCAAGCGGTCCGCCAGGCCGGCGCGGGCCACGGCAATCCGGAAACGCTGGGCGATCAGCTCGGCCCAGGTGCCAGTGCCGCGCATGCGCGTGCCAAAGCGCGGATCGTTGCGGCGGCCGCCGCGCAGGTCCTCGATGCGATGCAGGACCCGCCCTGCCCGCTCGGGGTAATGCGCCTGCAGCCATTGCTCGAAGACTTCACGCACTTCGTAGGGCAGGCGCACGATGGTGTAGAAAGCCTGCCCCACGCCGGCCTGGGCGGCAGCCTGGACAATGCGTTCGATCTGGTCGTCGTTGATGAAGGGGATGACCGGCGCGATGCCCACGCCGGTGGGCACGCCGGCTTCGGACAGGCGCCGCAAGGCCTGCAGGCGGCGCCAGGGTGCCGAGGCGCGCGGCTCCAGCGTGCGTGCGACGTCGGCGTCCAGCGTGGTAAGGCTGACATGGACGCTGACCAGGTTCAGTTCGGCCAGCGGAACCAGCAGGTCGAGGTCGCGCTCGACCAGCGCGTTCTTGGTGATGACCGACACCGGATGCCGGGTTTCGAGCATGAGCTCGAGCACGCCGCGCGCCAGGCGCCACTGGCGCTCGATGGGCTGGTAGGCATCGGTGGCCGATCCCAGGGTGATGGCCTTGGGCACGTAGCCCGGGCGGGCCAGTTCGGCGCGCAGGGCCGCGACGGCGTTTTCCTTGGCAACGAGGCGGGTTTCGAAATCGAGCCCGGGCGAGTAGCCCAGGTACGCATGGGTGGGCCGGGCATAGCAGTAGATGCAGCCGTGCTCGCAGCCGCGATAGGGATTGACCGCCTGCTCGAAGGGAATGTCGGGGGAATCGTTGCGGGAGATCAGGCGCCGGGCCTGCTCGGCCTGGACGCGGGTGGCCGGATGCGGCGCCAGCTCGCCCTCCTGGGCGTCGCGCTCTAGCGTGTCGGTATCGATGCCGCGCGCATCGCGCTGGAAGCGGTGCGCGACGTTAGTAACCGCACCCCGGCCGCGCAAGGCGGCGGGGGCGGCAGCCGGGGACCCAGGACCGGCAGAACAGGAGGTATCGAAAGCGACCATGAGAGTACTGTACAAAAAACCAGTACTTTTCACAAGCTTTCGAACCGTTTTCTTTTTACACCTTTTCCCGCCCGCCAGCGAGCCGGGATCGACGGCGGGCGCCGCCGCAGGCGGGCCGTCCCGGGCGAAAACGCTACAGCCGCACCATCCCCGCCGCGGCCGTCTGGTGGGTCGCCTCGTCGATCAGGATGAAGGCGCCCGTTGCCGGCAGATGCGCATAGTCGTCCAGCGGCAAGGGCTCGCGCACCGCCAGCCTGACACGGCCGATGTCGTTCATCCCGAGCCCGCCGGCCGGCTCCACCTCCTGCAGTTCGTGGATGTCGCGGCGGCTGAGCACGGCGCGGACCCGGGCGCTGGTCAGCCGGGTGCCGTGCTTGAGCAGGTAGCGGCGCGCCGGATGAAGCGCGCGGGCATCAAGCCAGCACAGTTCGGCGTCGAACTCGCGCATCACCCTGGCAGGCGCCTGGGCCCCTGCCAGCACGTCCCCGCGCGAGACGTCCACGTCGCGGTCCAGCACCACCGTGACCGCATCGCCGGCCCGCGCCGCCTGGACCGGGCCGCCCGGCGCCAGCAGGCGCTGCACCCGGGCGCGCGTGCCGGCAGGCTGGACCACGATGTCCTGCCCGGCATGCAGCGTGCCGCTGGCCAGCCGGCCGGCATAGCCCCGGAAATCGTCCACCCGTTCGCCGCCATGGCGGATCACCCACTGCACCGGCAGGCGCACGGGCGCATCGCCGGGCGCCTGCGCGGCCGGCAACTGCTCGAGCAGGCGCAGCAAGGGCTGGCCCTCGTACCAGGGCGTATGCGCCGAAGGCCGGACCACGTTCTCGCCGGTCAGCGCCGACAGCGGGAGCACGTCGAAACGGTCTATCCCCAGCTTGCGCGCCAGCTCGGCATAGGCGCTGGCGATGCGTTCGAACACCGCCCGGTCCCAGGCGACCAGGTCCATCTTGTTGACCGCCACCACGATCTGCCCGATGCCCAGCAGCCGGGCGATGGCGCTGTGGCGCCTGGTCTGGGGCAGCAGCACGCCCTGCGCGGCGCGCGCGGCGTCGATCAGGATGATGGCCGCGTCGGCGGTGGAGGCGCCGGTGACCATGTTGCGCGTGTACTGCTCGTGGCCGGGCGCATCGGCAATGATGAACTTGCGCAGCGGCGTGGCGAAGTAGCGGTAGGCCACGTCGATGGTGATGCCCTGCTCGCGCTCGGCCTCCAGGCCGTCGGTCAGCAGCGACAGGTCCAGGGCCTGCCCCTCGGTGCGCTTGTGCTTGGCGCGCGCGATGGCCTGCAGCTGGTCGGCGAACACGCCCTTGCTGTCGTACAGCAGCCGGCCGATCAGGGTCGACTTGCCGTCGTCCACCGAACCGGCGGTGATCAGCCGCAGCACGCCCCGCTCGGCGTCGCGCAGAAAATGCCCGTCCCTGGCGTTCATCAGAAGTACCCCTCTTTCTTGCGGCGCTCCATCGAGGCCTCGGATGTCTGGTCGTCCATGCGCGTGGCGCCGCGCTCGGTGACGTCGCTGACCGCCGTCTCGGCGATGATGGCCTGCACATCGGCCGCCAGCGAGGACACCGGGCAGGTGCAGGAAATATCGCCCACCGTGCGAAAGCGCACCGACAGGGTTTCCACGGTTTCGCCCTCGGCCGGCGGGGTCAGCGGCGTGACGGGCACCAGCAGGCCGCGCCGGCGCACCACCTCGCGCCGGTGCGCGTAATAGATCGACGGCAGGGCCAGGCCTTCGCGCTGGATGTACTGCCACACGTCCAGCTCGGTCCAGTTCGAGATGGGAAACACGCGCATGTTCTCGCCCGGATGCACACGCGTGTTGTACAGGTTCCACAGCTCGGGCCGCTGGGCCTTGGGATCCCATTGCCCGAACTCGTCGCGAAACGAGAAGATGCGCTCCTTGGCCCGCGCCTTTTCCTCGTCGCGCCGCGCCCCGCCGATGCAGGCATCGAAGCCGAACTCCTCGATGGCCTCGAGCAGGGTCACCGCCTGCGCGGCGTTGCGCGTATCGGTTTCGCGGCGCAGCACCACCGAGCCGCGCGCGATGGAATCCTCCACGCTGCGCACGATCAGCCTCTCGCCCAGTTCGGCGGCGCGCGCGTCGCGAAAGGCGATGACTTCCGGAAAGTTGTGCCCGGTGTCGATGTGCATCAGCGGGAACGGGAAACGGCCCGGGCGAAAGGCCTTCTCGGCCAGGCGCAGCAGCACGCAGGAATCCTTGCCGCCGGAAAAAAGCAGCACCGGCCGCGCGCACTCGGCGGCCACTTCGCGCAGGATGTGCATGGCTTCGGATTCCAGCCAGTCCAGATGGCTGCGGGTCGCAACGGCGCTCATGATGGAGATGAATTCCTGGAAAAATCGATCGGAACAGGACCGGCCCTGCCGGTTCAGGACCGCCTGCGGGCCAGGCCCGGCGGCCCGGCCCGAAGCGCGGGCGCGGGGCGGTTGCCGGCGTGCAGGCCGCATTCCTTGCCGTCGGCCGACTCCCACCACCAGCGCCCGGCCCGCGCATCCTCGCCGGGCCGCACGGCGCGCGTACAGGGCTCGCAGCCGATGGAGGGGTAGCCCTGGTCGTGCAGCGGGTTGTAGGGCACGTCCAGGGCGCCGACGGCGTCCCAGACCTGCGCTTCGGTCCAGTCGGCCAGGGGATTGAACTTGCGCAAGCCAAAAACCGGGTCGTGCTCCTCTTCGGCCAGCGCGCCGCGCGTGGCGGCCTGCTCGCGGCGCTGGCCCGTCAGCCAGGCGCTGCGTCCGGCCAGGGCGCGGCGCAAAGGCTCGACCTTGCGCAGGCGGCAGCACGCCTTGCGCAGTTCGACGCTTTCATAGAAGGCATAGGCCCCGTGGGCCGCCACGTGGGCCTGCATCGCCTGCGGCTCGGGCCGCATCACGGCGATCGCCCTGCCGTAGCGCTTTGCCACGATATCGATCATGCCCAGGGTTTCGGCATGCAGCCGCCCGGTGTCCAGGGTAAAGATCTCCAGCGGCAGGCGCAGCGTGCACAGGGCATGCGTCAACAGCATGTCCTCGACCGCCAGGGACGAGGCCAGCGCGGCGTCCGGATGACGGGCGGCGATGCGGCCCAGGCGCTCGCACAGCGCCTGCCAGGGCGCGCGCACCGACGCCGGCAGCGCCGCAGACGCCTGCCCGCCCATGATCAGCCGCCCGCCGCGAACACGCGCGCATGGCGGGGACGGGCCAGCAGCGCGTCGCCCTCGCTGGCCCGCAGCGCCCGGAACGTCTCCTCGGGCAGCTGCGCCTCGATCAGCTGGCCGTTGTCCTCGCGGGCCAGCTCCAGGAAGGCGCTCGGACCGGCCAGGTAGGCATGGTTCAGCCGCACCGGAATGCCTTCGCTGCCCGTGCCCGGGCGCGCGATCTCCAGGTCGTGGGGCCGCACGTAGGCGACGGCCTCGGCCGGACCGGCGCCGGCGAACTCGGGCGCCGGCAGCGACAGTCCGTGATCGCGCCACACGCCGTCATGCACCTGGCCCTTGAACTGGTTGACGTCGCCCAGAAAGCCATACACGAAAGGCGTGGCCGGGCTTTCCCAGACCTCGCGCGGGGTGCCCACCTGTTCGATGCGCCCGGCATTCATCAGCACCACGCGGTCGGCCACCTCCAGCGCCTCTTCCTGGTCGTGGGTGACGAACACGCTGGCCACGTGCAGTTCATCGTGCAGGCGCCTGAGCCAGCGGCGCAGCTCCTTGCGCACCTTGGCGTCCAGCGCGCCGAAGGGCTCGTCCAGCAGCAGCACGCGCGGCTCGACAGCCAGCGCACGGGCCAGCGCGATGCGCTGGCGCTGCCCGCCCGACAGCTGCGAGGGGTAACGGTCGGCCAGCCAGTCCAGCTGCACCAGCCCGAGCAGCTCGTGCACCTTCTGGCGGATCTGGGCCTCGGGAGGGCGCTGCGAGCGGTGCTTGACGCGCAGGCCGAAAGCCACGTTCTCGAACACCGTCATGTGCTTGAACAGCGCATAGTGCTGGAAGACGAAGCCGACCTGGCGATGGCGCACATGCACGTCGGTGGCGTCTTCGCCCGCGAACCACACCCGGCCCTGGTCGGGCTGCTCCAGGCCCGCGATGATGCGCAGCAAGGTGGTCTTGCCGCAGCCCGAGGGGCCCAGCAGCGCCACCAGCTCGCCGGTCTCGATATGCAGGGATACGTCGTCCAGGGCGCGGAAATTGCCGAACCGCTTGGACAGGTTTTGGACTTCGATGCTCATGCGCCAGCTCCGTGTCAGGCCAGGGCCGCCCGCACCGGCACCGGCGCGGGCTCGGCATGCACGCCGGCCCGCGCGGGGCGGGCGCCCAGCCACTGGACCAGGTTCTTGGCCGCCAGCGTCACCAGCGCCAGCAGGGCCAGCAGCGAGGCGACGGCAAAAGAGGCCGCGAACATGTATTCGTTGTAGAGGATCTCGACGTGCAGGGTCATGGTGTTGGTCAGCCCCCGCACTTGCCCCGATACCACCGACACCGCGCCGAACTCTCCCATGGCGCGCGCATTGGCCAGTATCGTGCCGTACAGCAGGCCCCATTTTATGTTGGGCAGCGTCACGCGCCGGAAAATCTGCCAGCCCCCGGCGCCCAGCGTCAGGGCGGCCAGCTCCTCCTCGCTGCCCTGCGCCTGCATCAAGGGGATCAGTTCGCGCGCCACGAACGGGAAAGTGACGAACAAGGTGGCCAGCACCACCGCCGGCACCGCATAGACGATGCGGATGTCGTGGGCCTGCAGCCACGGGCCGAACCAGCCCTGCGAGCCGAACAGCAGCACGAACACCAGGCCGGCCACCACCGGCGAGACCGAGAAAGGCAGGTCGATCAGCGTAATGAGCCACTGCTTGCCGCGGAATTCGAAACGGGTGATGGCCCAGGCCGCGGCAATGCCCAGCGCAAGATTGACCGGCAAGGCGATCAGCGCCACGAACAGCGTCAGGCGGATGGCCGACAGCGCGTCGGGCTCGGTGATGGAGGCCACGTACACGTCCCAGCCGCGCGCCAGCGCTTGCGTGAACACCGCCACCAGGGGCAGCAGCAGGAACAGGGCCAGGAAACCCAGCGAGACGGCCAGCAGCAGCGCCCGCACCCAGCGCGGCTCGGTCAGGTGGGAAGGACGGCCGTGCCGGCTCACTTGCGCGCTCCCTGGCGACGCGCCTGCCACCATTGCAGGCTGTTGATGAGCAGCAGCAGGAGCAGCGAGGTCGCCAGCATGGCGGTGGCGATGGCGGCCGCGCCCGCGTAGTCGAACTGTTCGAGCTTGGCGATGATGAGCAAGGGAGTGATCTCCGAAATCATGGGCATGTTGCCGGCGATGAAGACCACCGAGCCGTACTCGCCCACCGCGCGGGCGAAGGCCAGCGCAAAGCCGGTCAGCAAGGCCGGCAGCAGCGCCGGCAGCAGCACGCGCCGGAACGTTTGCCAGCGGCCCGCGCCCAGGCTGCCGGCGGCCTCTTCAAGGTCGCGCTCGATGTCCTCGAGCACCGGCTGCACGGTGCGCACCACGAAAGGCAGGCCGATGAAGATCAGCGCGATGACGATGCCCACCGGCGTAAAGGCCACCTTGATGCCCAGCCAGCGCTCGATGGGCGCGCCCAGCCAGCCGTTGCCAGCGTACAGCGAGGTCAGCGCGATGCCCGCCACCGCGGTGGGCAGGGCGAAGGGCAGGTCCACCAGCGCATCGACCAGCTTCTTGCCGGGAAAGGAATAGCGCACCAGGGTCCAGGCCACGGCCAGGCCGAAGACCAGGTTCACCGCGGCCGCGATGGCCGAGGCCCCGAAGGTCAGCCTGAAGGAGGCCAGCACGCGCGGGGCCGCAATGGTTTCCCAAAAGCCGCTCCAGCCCAGTTCGGCGCTCTTGATCGGCAGGGCCGCCAGCGGGATCAGCACCAGCAGGCCCAGGTACAGCAAGGTATAGCCCATGGACAGGCCGAACCCGGGCAGCACGCCCAAGCGCCGGCCCGCGCGGGGCCGGACCGGGCCCGCCAAGCGCGGCCCGGCCTGGCGCGGCCCGGGTGCATCTGCTGCCGGGGGCAGGCTCGCGGAAACGTTCATGCTGGCCGGCCCCGCGTCAGCGGCCCTTGGGCTGGTAGATCTGGTCGAAGGTGCCGCCGTCGGCGAAGTGCGCCTGCTGCGCCTTGCGCCAGCCGCCGAACTGGCCGTCGATGGTGACCAGCTTGACCTCGGGGAACTGCTGCGCATACCTGGCCGCCACGTCCTTGTCGATGGGGCGGTAGTGATGCCTGGCGATGATCTCCTGCGCCTGGGGCGTATACAGGTATTCGAGGTAGGCCTGGGCCGCCTCGCGCGTGCCCTTCTTGTCGACGTTCTGGTCCACCAGGGCCACCGGCGGCTCGGCCAGGATGGACAGCGAAGGCACGACGATGTCGAACTTGTCCGGCCCCAGTTCCTGGACCGACAGGAAAGCCTCGTTCTCCCAGGCCAGCAGCACATCGCCCACGCCGCGCTCGACGAAGGTGATGGTCGAGCCGCGCGCGCCGGTATCGAGCACCGGCACGTTCTGGAACAGCTTGCGCACGAATTCCTTGGCACCTTCGGCATTGCCGCCGTTGCGCTGCAGCGCGAAGGCCCAGGCCGCCAGGTAGTTCCAGCGCGCGCCGCCGGAAGTCTTGGGATTGGGCGTGATCACCTGCACGCCCGGCTTGACCAGATCATCCCAGTCCCTGATGCCCTTGGGATTGCCCTTGCGCACCAGGAACACGATGGTCGAAGTGTAGGGCGAGCTGTTCGAGGGCAGGCGCTTTTGCCAGTCCTGCGGCAGCAGGCCGCGGTCGGCGATGGCGTCGATGTCGTAGGCCAGCGCCAGCGTCACCACGTCGGCGTCCAGCCCGTCGATGACCGAGCGTGCCTGCCTGCCGGAGCCGCCGTGCGACTGGCGGATGGTCAGCCGGGTGCCGGTCTTTTCCTGGTATTGCTTGACGAACGCCTCGTCGATCTCGCGGTACAGTTCGCGCGTGGGATCGTAGGACACGTTGAGCAGCGTCTGCGCCTTGCCTTGCGCCTGCGCGCCCGCCGGGGCCGCCAGGCCCGCCACCAGGGCCGCGACGGCCAACCAAGCTGCTTTACGAACCATGACCTCTTTCCTTGTATCGGGGAATCGAGGCCAAAGTGTGGGGGCTGCGCTTGAGGAACGGAACGAAGCTTTCATTGATAGTTCATCGCCCAGGCTCCTAAATACCGCCGGATATAAGGTTCCGCCCCGCATGCCGCATGCGCCGTATCGCTAGAGGCGGGCCGGCGACACGGCCGGCCGCAGCCGGCGTACCGTCCTAGGCCGGCACCCCGGCCAGGGCCGCCGCCAGGGCGTCCACGGCGGCCTCGGCCCGCGCGATCGAATCGGCCAGCCTGCCATCGCCGAACTCATCGTATTCGATGGCCACCTCGTGCACGTCGGTCACCCCGATGTAGGCGAAGGCGGTGCGCACCGAGGCCTCCACATGGTTCAGGTGTCCGATGCGCCCGCCAGGGTGGTATCCATGATCCCCCCGCGAGGACAGGATCACCAGCCGCTTGCCCGCGCCAGCCAGCAGCGGCCAGTAAGGGTCGCCGTTGCGGCGGCGGTCGAAACCGAAGGTACGCCCCACCCGCACGATGTTGTCGATGTAGGCCTTGAACTGCGCGGGCGGGCCGAAGTTGTACATCGGCACTCCCGCGACGATGAGATCGGCCCGCAGCAATTCGTCGACCAGGGCGTCGCTGACACGCAGCACCTGCCTCATCCAGTCCTGGCGCTCGTGTTCCGGCGTGAAGGCGGCGTGTATCCATTCTCCGGTCACCGGCGGCGGCGGCGCCTGGCCCACGTCGCGGCTGATCACCTGCGAGCCCGGATGCCGGGCGGTCCATTGCCGCACGAAACGGCTGGTCAGGCGGCGGGTGTGCGAGCCGTGGGGAACCGCATCGGAACTGCCCGCCCGGGCGCTGGCGTCGATACGAAGCAGCGTGGCCATAAAACCTCCATGGATGAATGATGTTCATGTTCAGAAAGTGTCTGCGAAGGCCCTGACCGTGGCAAAGGACATGTTTTCAGCCGACGGATGATATGAGATCATCCATGCATGGCAACGCGGCTTCCTTCCCTGGCATCCCTGCGCGCGTTCGAGGCGGCCGCGCGCCTGGGCAGCTTCAAACAGGCCGCCCACGAGCTCTCGGTCACGGCAACGGCCATCAGCCACCGCGTCCGGGTACTCGAGCAGCAGCTCGAGCGCCCGCTGTTCGTGCGCAAGGTACGGGCGGTCGAGCTGACCCCGGACGGGCGCGCCTTGTCGGCCGCCGTGCGCAGCGGCTTCGAAACCATCGCGGCCTCGATCGAGCAGATGCGCGGGCCCGGCCGGGCCCGCGTGACGCTATCGGCCACGCCCGCCTTCGCCACCAAGTGGCTGGTGCCGCGATTGGCGTCGTTCCAGGCGGCCCATCCCGGCATCGACCTGCATGTGCACGCCTCCAACGCGCCCGTGGACCTGGACGCCGGGACGGCGGACCTGGCCATCCGCTACGGCCAGGGCCCATACCCGGGCATGGCCGCGACGCTGCTGCTGCAGGACAGGTTCGCCCCGGTCGCCAGCCCTGCCCTGCGTGCCGCGGCCGGCACCGACATGGCGCAATGGCCGCTGATCCATTTCGACTGGGGGCACCGGCTGCCCGTGGACCTGAGCTGGGCCGCGTGGGCGCGGGCAGCCGGCCGCCAGCCCGCGCCCACGGACAGCGGCATCCGCTACTCCGAGGAAAGCCACGCCATCCAGGCCGCCGTCGCCGGCCAGGGGGTCGCGCTGCTGAGCCTGCTGCTGGTGCAGGAGGAACTGCGCCTGGGCCTGTTGCAGACCGTGGCCGGACCGGTCCTGCAGGGCATGGCCTATCATCTGTTGAGGCCGCGCAGCCAGGCCGCGCCCGCAGCGGCGGCCGCCGTGGACGCCGTACAGGGCTGGCTCGTGGCCCAGGCCGGCCAGCGGGCGGGCCAGGATGGGCAAGACGGCGCCGCCGGCGGCACGGCGCCTTAGGCAGGACAACCCAAGGAGGAATGCATGATGATCGAAGCGCCACGCATCTACCCGACCTTCCGCTTTCGCGACGCGGCGGCGATGATCGAATGGCTGCAGAAGGCCCTGGGCTTCACCGTCCATGCCAGGTACATGGACGGCGCAAAGGTCGCGCACGCGGAACTGGCCTTGGGCTCGTCCCTGATCATGTGTGGCGATGACCGGGACGACGCCTATGGCCAGATGGCGGGCAAGCCGTGCGCGCAGGACGGCAAGTCCGTCTACATCGCCGTGGACGACGCCGAGGCGATGTTTGCCCGCGTCCAGGCGGCCGGCGCGGCGATCGAGCAAGGCTTGACCGACCGCGACTACGGCAGCCGCGAATTCATCTGCCGCGACCCCGAAGGCAACCTGTGGTGCATAGGCACCTACTGGCCCAAAGTACCGGGCCAGCCCGACTGAAGGCGGCCCTTTCGGTACGCCTGGATTGACCGCCTACTTGTTCGGCTGGGGCGTGACCCGCAGATACGGACGCACGGCGGTGTAGCCCTTGGGAAACTTCTGCTTGATCACCTCCTCGTCCTTGAGCGAGGGCACGATGATCACGTCGTCGCCGTCCTGCCAGTTCACCGGCGTGGCCACGCTATGGCTGTCGGTCAGCTGCAGCGAGTCGATCACGCGCAGGATCTCGTTGAAGTTGCGGCCCGTGCTGGCCGGATAGGTCAGGGTCAGGCGGATCTTCTTGGCCGGATCGATGATGAACACCGAACGCACCGTGGCCGTGGCGCTGGCGTTCGGATGGATCATGTCGTAGAGCTCGGAGACCTTGCGGTCGGCGTCCGCGATGATGGGAAAGCCCACCGCGCACTGCTGCGTCTCGTTGATGTCCTCGATCCACTTCTGGTGCGAATCGGCCGGATCCACCGACAGCGCCAGCACCTTCACGTTGCGCTTGGCGAACTCGTCGGCCAGCTTGGCGGTATAGCCCAGCTCGGTCGTGCACACCGGCGTGAAATCGGCCGGATGCGAGAACAGCACGCCCCAGCTGTCGCCAAGGTATTCATGGAAGCGGATCCGGCCGACGGACGAATCCTGCTCGAAATCGGGGGCGGTATCGCCCAGGCGCAAAGTGCTCATGTTCTCTCCTTCGGTTGGACGCCCGCCCAGGGGGCGGGACGAGATGCCTTATGCCATTTTTGCAGCGATAGCGGCATCTTAATAAATAAGATTTCTATATAACCTTATGCCAGGCTGGAGCCGACCAAGGCCTGCTCCAGCGCCTCGCCCGCCGCCACCGCCGCGGCCAGCGCGCCGGCGCGCGGCAGGATGTGGCCGGCATGAAAGGCCGCCGTGGCAAGCTTGTCGGCGTAGAACGGGTCGGCCTGCCCGCCTTCGCGCAGCCGCGCCGCGCAGGCCAGCGCCGCGCGGCCCATCTGCCAGCCTCCCATGACCGTGCCCGCGAGCATCAGATAGGGCACGCTGCCGGCAAACGCCGCACGGGGATGTTCCTTGGCGTGCTCGAGAATGAACGCCACCGCCTGCCGATAAGCGGCGAGCGCCTCGGCCAGGCGGTCGGCGACCAGGGCGAACACGGCCGGGCTGTCGGAGCCGGCCCCCGCCTGGCGCAGCCGGGCCACCGTCGCGTCGATTTCCCGCGCCAGCCCCAAGGCCACCGCCCCGCCGTCGCGCAAGGTCTTGCGGCCAACCAGGTCGTTGGCCTGGATGGCGGTGGTGCCTTCGTAGATGGGCAGGATGCGCGCATCGCGATAGTGCTGCGCGGCGCCTGTCTCCTCGATGAAGCCCATGCCGCCATGCACCTGTATGCCCAGCGAGGCGACCTCGACCGCCGACTCGGTGGCATAGCCCTTGACCACGGGCACCAGGTATTCGTAGACGGCCTGGTGCATCGCCCGGGCCTGCGCATCGGGATGCAGGCGCGCCCGGTCAGCCTCGCCCGCCGCCGCGTAGGCCACCGCGCGCGAGGCCTCGGTCAGCGCGCGCATGGTCAGCAGCATGCGCTGCACGTCCGGATGGCGCACGATGGGCACCGGCGCGCTGGAGCCCTCGATGTCGCGGCCCTGGATGCGCTCGCGCGCATAGGCCAGGGCCTGCTGGGTGGCGCGCTCGGAAACCGCGATGCCCTGGATGCCGACCGCATAGCGCGCGGCGTTCATCATGATGAACATGTATTCCAGGCCGCGGTTCTCCTGGCCCACCAGGTAGCCGATGGCGCCCTCGCCCACCTCGCCCTTGCCGCTGCCGTACAGCAGCACGGCCGTGGGGCTGCCATGGATGCCCAGCTTGTGCTCGATGGAGGCACACCAGACGTCGTTGCGCTCTGCCGGCTCGCCGGCTTCGTTGAGCACGAACTTGGGCACGATGAACAGCGAAATGCCCTTGACGCCCGGCGGCGCATCGGGCGTGCGCGCCAGCACCAGGTGCACGATGTTCTGCGCCATGTCGTGCTCGCCGTAGGTGATGAAGATCTTCTGGCCCGCGATGCGATAGCTGCCGTCGGGCTGGGGCACGGCGCGCGTGGCGACCTGGGCCAGGTCCGAGCCGGCCTGCGGCTCGGTCAGGTTCATGGTGCCGGTCCAGCGGCCCTCGAGCATGGGCGCAATGTAGCGCTGCTTCTGCTCGGGCGTGCCCACCGTGAGCAGCGCCTCGATCACGCCGTCGGTCAACAGGGGGCACAAGGAGAACGACAGGCTGGCCGCGTTCAGGTTCTCGCTAGTGGCCGCGGCCAGCACCTTGGGCAGGCCCTGCCCGCCCCACTCCTGCGGATGCTGCAAGCCTTGCCAGCCGCCTTGCGCGAATTCGGCGAAGGCCTGGGCATAGCCTGGCGAGGCCGTCACCGCGCCGTCCTTCCAGACCGGCGGACGCTGGTCGCCCGCACGGTTCAAGGGAGCGATGACCTCCTGCACGAAACGGGCGTTCTCCTCGAGCACCGCATCGATCAGGTCGGTCGATATCTCCTCGTTGCCGGGCAGCGCGAGGATGTCGGAAAGCCCCGCCAGCTCGTTCAGGACGAAGCGGATGTCCTGCAAGGGCGCTTGATAGATCATCGTTGTCTCCTGCTTGGGGCGGCCCAAGGCAAAAGGGCCTGCAAACGCTTGGCTTGCAGGCCCATCGGGATCACAGCGTAACGCGCGGCCTCACAGCGCCTTGGCCAGTTCGGGCACGACCTGGAACAGGTCGCCGACCAGGCCGTAGTCGGCCACGCCGAAGATGGGCGCCTCGGGATCCTTGTTGATGGCCACGATGACCTTGGAATCCTTCATGCCCGCCAGGTGCTGGATGGCGCCCGAGACGCCCACGGCGATATACAGCTGCGGGGCCACGATCTTGCCGGTCTGGCCCACCTGCCAGTCGTTGGGCGCATAGCCGGCGTCCACCGCCGCGCGCGAGGCGCCCACGGCCGCGCCAAGCTTGTCGGCCAGCTCGTCCAGGATCTTGAAGTTCTCGGCGCTGCCCAGGCCGCGGCCGCCCGAGACCACCACGCGCGCGGCGGTCAGCTCGGGGCGGTCGCTCTTGGCCACTTCGCGGCCCACGAAGCTGGAAAGCCCCGAATCGGCCACGGCCTCGAGCGCCTGGACCTGGGCCGAACCGCCCTCGGCGGCCGCCGCATCGAAGGCGGTGCCGCGTACGGTGATCACCTTGACCGCGTCGCCCGACTGCACGGTGGCGATGGCATTGCCCGCGTAGATCGGACGCTGGAAGGTGTCGGGCGACTCGACGGCGATGATGTCCGAGATCTGCGCCACGTCCAGCCGGGCCGCCACGCGCGGCGCGACGTTCTTGCCCGAGGCGGTGGCCGGGAACAGGATATGGCTGTAGTCCTGGGCGACGGCCAGGACCTGCTCGGCCACGTTCTCGGCCAGGCCGTCGGCCAGGTGCGGCGCCTGGGCCAGCAGCACCTTGGACACGCCCGCCACCTTGGCGGCGGCCTCGGCCACGGCTTGCGCGCCGTTGCCCGCGACCAGCACGTGCACATCGCCGCCCAGGGCATGGGCGGCGGCAACGGTATTGAGGGTGGCCCCCTTGAGTTCGGCGTTGTCGTGTTCGGCGATAACCAGGGTCGTCATTCTTACACCACCTTTGCTTCGTTCTTGAGTTTGGACACCAGCTCGGCCACGTCGGCCACCTTCACGCCCGCCTTGCGCCCGGGCGGCTCGGCCACCTTGAGCGTCTTCAGGCGCGGCGTCACGTCCACGCCCAGCGCCTCGGGCGTGTGGGTGTCCAGCGGCTTTTTCTTGGCCTTCATGATGTTGGGCAGCGTCACGTAGCGCGGCTCGTTCAGGCGCAGGTCGGTCGTGATGATGGCCGGCAGCTTGAGCGAGACGGTTTCCAGCCCGCCGTCGACCTCGCGGGTGACGGTGGCCCGGCCGTCCGCCACCTCGACCTTGCTGGCAAAGGTGGCCTGCGGCCAGCCCAGCAGCGCCGCCAGCATCTGGCCGGTCTGGTTGGCGTCGTCGTCGATGGCCTGCTTGCCCAGGATCACCAGCTCGGGCTGCTCTTTCTCGACGAGCGCGCGCAGCAGCTTGGCCACGGCCAGCGGCTGCAGCTCGGCGTCGGTCTGCACCAGGATGGCGCGGTCCGCGCCGATGGCCATGGCCGTGCGCAAGGTTTCCTGGCTTTGCGCCACGCCGCACGACACCGCGACCACTTCGCTGGCCGCGCCCTTTTCCTTGAGCCGGGTGGCCTCTTCGACCGCGATCTCGTCAAAGGGATTCATCGACATCTTCACATTGGCGATGTCCATCCCGGACTGGTCCGACTTCACGCGCACTTTCACGTTGTAGTCAACGACGCGCTTGACGGGCACGAGTACCTTCATCCAGCAATCTCCTGTTATTGAATCCCGTGGGCAGGCCCAGGCGGCCCGGGCAGCATGCGCGGCGCCGGCCTGATAAATAAAACCTATCCGATTCTACAGCTTCGAGAGCGCCCTAACATGGGCCACCACGCTGCGCCCCAGGGCCGAGAGGTTGTAGCCGCCCTCGAGCAGGCTGACGATGCGCCCCTGCGCATACAGGCCGGCCAGTTCGACCAGTTGCCCGGTGATCCAGGCATAGTCGGCCTCGACCAGCCCCAGCTGGGCCATGTCGTCCTCGCGGTGCGCATCGAATCCGGCCGAGACCAGCAACAGCTCGGGCCGGTGCGCGTGCAGGCGCGGCAGCCACTGCTCCTGCACCAGCTTGCGCACGGCATTGCCGTCGGCATAGGCGGGCACCGGCACGTTGACCATGTTCGGCCCCAGCGGCGGCTCGCCCGAGTTGGGGAACAAGGGATGCTGGAACAGCCCGCACATCAGCACGCGCGGCTCGTCGGCGAACACCGCTTCGGTGCCGTTGCCGTGATGCACGTCGAAATCGACGATGGCCACGCGCGACAGGCCGTGCGCATCGAGCGCATGCCGCGCCGCGATGGCCACGTTGTTGAAGAAACAAAAGCCCATGGCCCGGTCCGGCAGCGCGTGGTGGCCCGGCGGGCGCACCGCGCAAAAGGCCGTGGCGGCCTGTCCGCCGAGCACGGCATCGACCGCCGCCACCCCTGCGCCGGCCGCGTGCAGGGCGGCCTCCAGCGAGTGCGGATTCATCAGCGTGTCCGGGTCGATCGGCCGGTAGCCCTGCGCCGGCGACTGTGCGCGCAGGTCCTGCAGATAGGCCGAATCGTGCACCCGCAGGATCTGCGTGTCGGTGGCCGCCGGCGCCTGGCGCTCGTCCAGCAGCGGCATGACCCCGCTGGCCAGAAGCTGGTCGGAGATCGCGTCCAGCCTTTGCGGGCACTCGGGATGCCAATCGCCCATTTCATGCAGGCGGCAGGCCGGATGGGTAAGATACAGGGTCTCCATAAGGATGATTATGTTCATCAGTCTGCGATTCCTGCAAATGGCCGGCATGGGCCTGATCCTGGCCGGCTGCGCAAGTACCGCCCCGCCCGCCCGTTCGGCCGGCGAATTTCCTCCTCCCGATACCCAGGCACCCGTCCGGCCGGCGCCCCCGCCCGACGCCGGCGCGCCGGCCGCGCCCAAGGTGGCCGAGCACCGCCCGGGACAAGCCGCGCAGCCGGCCGGCGCCGCCGAGACCGAAATGCGCGTGCGCGCCTATGCCGGCGAACTGGCGCGCCAGCGCGGCCTGGACGAGCAGCGCGTGCAAGCCGTGCTGGATACGGCGCGCTACAACGCCTCGGTCGTGCGCCTGATGGCCCCGCCCCGGCCCGCCGCGGACGGCAGCAAGCCGCTGCGCAGCTGGCAGGGCTACCGGCAGCGCTTCGTCGACCCCATCCGCATCCGCGGCGGCGTGCGCTTCATGCAGGACAACGCGGCGCTGCTGGCGCGCGCCGAGCAGCGCTACGGCGTGCCGGCCGCCATCATCACGGCCATCATCGGCGTGGAGACCGTCTATGGCCGCTACATGGGCAGCTTCCGATCGCTCGATGCCCTGGCCACGCTGGCCTTCGACTATCCCGATCCTTCGCGCGAAGACCGCATCAAGCTGTTTCGCGACCAGTTGGCCGACCTGGTGGAACTGGCGCTGGCCGGCGAGGTGGATCCGCATGTGCAAGGCTCGCATGCCGGCGCCATCGGCCTGCCGCAATTCATGCCCGGCAGCATCAAGCGCTACGCCGTGGACGGCGACGGCGACGGGCGCATCGACCTGGTCAACAGCACGGCCGACGCCATCATGTCGGTGGCCAACTTCCTGATCGAGCACGGCTGGCAGCCGGGCCTGCCGGTGTTCGCGCCGGTGCAGCTGCCGCCGCAGGCCGGCGCGCTGGTCGATGGCGGCATCACGCCCACGCGCGACTGGCAGAACCTGGCGGCCGCCGGGGCGCGCTCGCGCCAGGACGGCAGGCAGCCCTGGCAGGACGCGCCGCTGGGGGTGGTCGATCTGGCCGACGAGCCCACCGGCACCGTGCAGTACCGCACCGGCACGCCCAATTTTTTTGCGCTGACGCACTACAACCGCAGCTATTTCTACGCCAGCTCGGTGGCCGACCTGGCCGAGGCGCTGCTGCAGGCCGAGGCCGCGTTGGCGCAACGCCCGGCCGGCGCCGCCGGCCCGGCTCAGGCCGGGTCGAACACGCCGGTCGAAAGATAGCGGTCGCCGCGGTCGCAGACGATGAAGACGATGGTGGCGTCGCGCACGCGTTCGGCCACGCGCAAGGCGGCGATCAAGGCGCCGGCCGACGAAATGCCGGCGAATATGCCTTCTTCGGCGGCCAGGCGCCGGGCCATTTCCTCGGCCTGGGCCTGCTCGATGGCCTCGAAGGCATCGACCAGGCCGGGATCGTAGATCTTGGGCAGGTAAGCCTCGGGCCACTTGCGGATGCCGGGAATCTGCGAGCCTTCGGCCGGCTGCGCGCCCACCACCTGGATGGCCGGGTTCTGCGACTTCAGGTAGCGCGCCACGCCCATGATGGTGCCGGTCGTGCCCATGGCGCTGACGAAATGGGTAAGCTGCCCGTCGGTCTGGCGCCAGATCTCGGGCCCGGTGCCCTCCAGATGCGCCACCGGATTGTCCGGGTTGGCGAACTGGTCCAGCACCTTGCCCTTGCCTTCGGCCTGCATGCGCGTGGCCAGGTCGCGGGCATACTCCATGCCGCCCTGGTCGGCCGGGGTAAGGATCAGCTCGGCGCCATAGGCGGTCATGGCGGCGCGGCGCTCGACCGAAAGATTGTCGGGCATGATCAGGATCATGCGGTAGCCGCGCATGGCGGCCGTCATGGCCAGCGCGATGCCGGTATTGCCGCTGGTGGCCTCGATCAGCGTATCGCCCGGGCGGATGTCGCCGCGCGCCTCGGCCCGGCGGATCATGGACAGCGCCGGCCGGTCCTTGACCGAACCGGCCGGATTGTTGCCTTCGAGCTTGGCCAGCACGACATTGCCGCGCGGCGCGCCGGCCTGGCCGGGCAGGCGCTGCAGGCGTACCAAGGGCGTGTTGCCGACGGTATCTTCCAGGGTGGGATAGTTCTTCATGCGCCCGATATTACATGGCGCATCCCGCGACCGGAACAATTCCCGGCCCGCCCGGCAGGCTTTCAGCCCGGCGCCTGGCTGGCCGGCGCTGCGCGGCAAACTACTTTTTTCCCGTGACGGCCTTCACCAACGCGGCGACAGGAAGTCCAAGGAATATAGCCACCATCCAAGGGCTACGATCCTCGACCATCGCCCAGGTGCCGCCAACGACGCAACCGATGGCCACCAGCCAACCCAGGATAAGACCGATGCGATCATTCCAGATGGTTCCGGAGATACGCTTGTTTTCTATCTCGAGCTGACGCTCCCGGGCCAGGGAATCGCTTTTCTGGCCGTCGGACTCAAGCTTGCGCCGGTGCGCCGCCTGATCCTGCGCCATCTGCATGATGATCGCTGCCGCTCCGGGGACCAGATCGTCATAGCGACGCAAGGTCTGGGGGTCCGGAAGGGGCCACGGTGATGCTGGAGGGTTATTTGCCCCTCGGCCTGCGGCCGTTGCTCCTGGCGCCGTTGCGCAGAAGGCTCAGGACGCCTTGGAACGGGTCTTGCCATATTTCGCAACGGCTGCGTCTATGTCCTTGCCGGTCTGCACCCAATCGTTGCGCAAGGCTTCGCTGGCGCTCTTTGCGGGTTCACGCAAAGGCTGAACGTCGATTCTCGCGGGAGCGGGTATCGTCGCAGGAGAGTAGAGGGTCAGCGCGCCGGCCAGACCGCGCACGAACCCTCGGCGAAAGCGCTTGAAGTTCACGTTTTGGGGATCATTCATAGCCAAGCCTCCGGGAAGGCGGGAGCTGCTTTTTCCACGCTTTTTTCCGTCAAACCAGGCGGTTTTTACCCGGTAAAGGTTAACAGATTTCCGGGTTTTTACTATGTCGGCGCGTCTTTTTCGGGTCCTCTATCTGCCCTATCCAATGGACAGGACAGGGGGTATCGCCTCTCATCGCGCCCCCCCTCCGGCTGGCCAAGCCTAGCGAGAAAGCGCTATCGCTTGGCTGCGCTGTCCCGTTTGGTGCCTGCCGGGTGCGCGGCGGCCGGTAAGCCGCCCACCGTCAGCCCAGCCGCCTGCAAGGCCTGCAGGCGCTTGGGGCCGAGCCCCCGTATGCGCTCGCCCAGGTCCTCCAGCGAATCGTAGGGGCCCGCGCGCTGGCGCTCGGCCACGATTAGGCCGGCCATTTTGGGGCCAATGCCCTTGAGGGCTAGAAGCTGCTCGGCGCTGGCCGCATTCACGTCCAGCGCCCACGCAGGCACGCTGCCGGCCAGTCCCAGCGCCAGCGCCACGCAGCCGGCCTGGCGCCGCAACCTGCTGCCGGCTGCCGCCCTGCCGGCGGCAGGCCCGGCCTTCGTCGGACGCCATGGCAAGCGCCGGCACAGCGCCAACGGGCGGGCCACGGTGCAATGCAAAAAGGGATTCATGCGCGATCTCCTGGAAGAACGCCGGCAGTCCCCTGACCGCCGGCATGTCCAGATGATGCGCAATCGCCGTGCCCGCGTGGGCCCCAAGCGCCGCAAACGTCCTTGCGCGGAACTACGGACGCGTGTCTTCGCCGGTGGCCAGCAGCCATTGGCGCACGTATTCGGCCACCCCGGTGGCCACGTCGCGCATGGGCGCCTGGAAACCCGCTTCGCGCAGGCGCGTGACGTCGGCCTGCGTGTAGCTCTGGTAGCGCCCCTTGAGGTCCTCGGGAAACGGGATGTAGTGGATCAGTCCGCGCTCGACCAGCTGCGCCAGCGTGAGCGTCTCCTTGCCGCGCGCCTCGCGCAGGGTATTGACCACGGCCATCGCCACGTCGTTGAAAGGCTGGGCCCGTCCGGTGCCGCAGTTGAAGATGCCCGAGACCTGCGGGTTGTCCAGGAAATGCAGGTTGACGGCCACCACGTCCTCGACCGAGATGAAGTCGCGGCTTTGCCCGCCGTCCTCGTAGCCGTCCCAGCCGCCGAACAGGCGCACATGGCCGTCGGCCAGGAACTGGTTCATGTTGTGAAAGGCCACCGAGGCCATGCGGCCCTTGTGCTGCTCGTGCGGGCCGTAGACGTTGAAATAGCGCAGGCCCACCGCCTGGGCCGCCAGCCCTTGCGCCATGCGCGCGCGCAGCACCTGGTCGAACAGCAGCTTGGAGTAGCCGTAGACGTTCAGCGGCCGCTCGTTGGCCGGATGCTCGGCGTAGACGGGGCCGGCGCCGTAGACGGCGGCCGACGAGGCGTAGATGAAGGGGATGCCCTGCGCCTGGCAGTATTCGAACAGCTCCAGCGTGACGCGATAGTTGTTGTCCATCATGTAGCGCCCGTTACGCTCGGTGGTGTCCGAGCAGGCGCCCTGGTGCAGCACCGCATCGATCCTGGGCAGCCGGCCTTCGGCCACGCGGCGGCGGAAATCGTCGCGATCCAGGTAGTCGGCGACCTGCCCTGCGGCCAGGTTGACGAACTTGTCCCCGTCGCTCAGGTCGTCGACGGCCAGGATGTCGTTGCGGCCCCGCCGGTTCAGGCCCAGGACAAGGTTGCTGCCAATGAAGCCGGCGGCGCCGGTGACCACGATCATGAGAGTTCTCCTGCGGTAACGATGGAGGTGCCCAGCTTGCCGACCACGATGCCGCCGGCCCGGTTGGCCCAGCGCATCGCGGCCGACCAATCCAGCCCCGCCGCGCGCATCACCGCCAGCGTGGCCAGCACCGTGTCGCCGGCGCCGGAAACGTCGAACACCTCGTGGGCCTGCGCATCGACGTGATCGCGCCCGGCCTCGGTGAATAAGGTCATGCCCTGCTCGGACCGCGTCACCAGCAAGGCCTGCAGGTCCAGCTCGTGACGCAGCGCCTGGGCGCGCTGCTGCAACTGCTCTTCGCTGGACCACGAGCCCACCGCCTGCCGCATCTCGGCGCGGTTGGGCGTGACCAGCGTAGCGCCGCGATAGCGGCCATAGTCCTCGCCCTTGGGATCGACCAGCACCGGCACGCCGGCCTGGCGCGCCCGGGCGATCAAGCCCTGGACCCGCGCCAGCGCGCCCTTGGCGTAATCGGAGACGACCAGCACGTCGTGCTGCCCGAGCAGGCGGTCGAAGGCCGCGTCCAACGCATCGAGCGCCGCGCCGCCCGGGGTCTGCTCGAAATCGACCCGCAGCAATTGCTGCTGGCGGCCCAGCACGCGCATCTTGAGCGTGGTCGGGCCCGGATCGGTGGACAGCTCGGCCGCGATGCCGGCCTCGGCCAGCATCGCGCGCACGTGGCGGGCGGGCTCGTCGTCGCCGACCACGCCCAGCAGGCTGGCCTGCGCGCCCAGGGCAACGACGTTGCGCGCGACGTTGGCCGCGCCGCCCAGGCGGTCTTCCCGCCGGGCCACGCGCACCACCGGCACGGGCGCCTCGGGCGAAATCCGCTCGACCTCGCCGAACCAGTAGCGGTCCAGCATGACGTCGCCGATCACCAGCACGCGCGCGCGCGCCACCGCATCAAAAGGGAAAGCCGTCATTGCAGTTCTTCCAACCGGCGCGGCCGGTAGGTTTCCCAGGCGTTGCAGCCCGGGCATTGCCAATAGTAGCGCCGCGCCTGGAAACCGCAGGCCCGGCAGGCATAGCGGTCCAGCCGCTGCGTGTGCTTGTGGATCAGGGTGCGCAGCAGGGCCAGGTCGGCGCCCGGCACCGGGCTCTCCTGCTTGCCCTCGGGCGGGCTGCTTGCCAGCTCGGCCTCGAGCAGGCGGTCCAGTCCCAGCAGCGAGGGATGCTGGCGCAAGGCCGCGCGGGCAAAGGACCAGGCCGGCCCGGCCCCTTCCTGCACGCGCAGCTCGCGGAACACCACGTTGAACAGGTCCAGCGAAGGATGCTTGTGGTACTGCCCCAGCAGCAGCGCCAGCCCTTCTTCCTGCTGGCCAGCCTGCCGGTAGTTGTTCAGCAACGGCTCGGCGGCCAGGCCGGAGAATTCGGGGCATGCCGACAGGACGGCCTCCAGGTGCATGCGCTCGCCCTTGGGATTGCCTTCGAGCGCGGCCAGGCGCGCGCGCAGCAGCGCCACGCGCACGCTGGAGGCCTGGCTTTGCGCGCCGGCGCCCGCGCCGCTGGACTTCATGGCGTGCTCGGCGGCCTCCAGCGCGGCCTGGGCCTGTTCGGTATCGGGCGGGGTGGCCGCCAGCGCGGCCTGCGCCTGCTCGCAGTGATAATGCACGCGCTGCGGGACAGGCTCGTCCACCAGCTGGCGCAGCGTCTTGACCGATTCGATGGCGCGCTGCCAGTCGTGTTCGGATTCGTAGATGCGGATCAGGGCGCGCAAGGCCGGCAAGGCATAGCGGGTGTCCTTGAGCTTCTCGAAGGCCTCTTCGGCCCGGTCCAGCATGCCGGCCTTCAGGTAATCCTGCGCCAGTTCGTGCTGGGCGTGCTCGCGCTGGGCCTGCGGCAGGTCGGCGCGCGAGAGCAGGCTCAAGTGCACGCGGATGGCGCGCTCCATTTCGCCGCGGCGCCGGAACAGGCTGCCCAGCGCGAAATGCAGCTCGGTGGTTTCGGGATCGAGCTTGGCGACTTCGACGAAGGTGTCGATGGCGCGGTCGGGCTGCTCGTTGAGCAGGAAGTTCAGCCCCTTGAAATAGGAATCGGGCAGGTTGCGGTTCTCCGACAGCATCTGCCGGATGTCCACGCGCGCGGCGATCCAGCCCAGGCCAAACAGCAGGGGCACGAAGATCAACCACCAAGGTTCAAAATCCACGATCGGGCTCGCTAGTGCAAATCAAGACGGGGCCTTGCGCGCCGGCCGGGCAGGCCGCGCGGGCAGGCGGGATGCGCGCCGCGCCGCCCGGCGGCGCTGGGCGGGCGCGCGCCAGGCCGGACGCGATCAGAGCGGCGACATCGGGGCCACGGCCTCGGGCGCCACCGGCGCCTGCTGGCCCGGCGGCAGGGCGGCGGCCTGCAGGCGCTCGACCTCGCGGCGCAGCCGCGCGGCTTCGCGGCGCCGGCGCAGCGCGGCCGGCACGGTCAGCAGCAGGCCAAAGAGCGCTCCCAGCACGAACACGCCGAGCATGACCACGATCAGGGGCACGTCCTGCAAGGCATAGTCGCCGTAGAAGTTGACCGCGACCACATGGGTGTTTTTTAAGGCGAACAGCAGTACGGCTATGAAAACCAGCAGGCGCAGGGCCCAGATGAAATAGCGCATGATGAACGCTCCGATACGTCGAGAGGGTGATTGTAATGCGGGGGGACGCATGGGCCGCCTTTTTGCTGCGCAGCGGCAAACGGCGAAAAAAAGCCGTTCCGGCAGGAACGGCTTGGGGGAACAGAACAGCTCGATGCAAGAGCCTGGAACCGGACGGGCGGCCGCAGCCGCCCGCGCTCAGGCCGACAGGCGTCCGTCGATGGCATCGGCCGGGTCTTCGGCATAGGCCGAAGCCGGGGCCGGCGAACCGCCCGGCCCGCCGCCGCCCAGATCCACCTTCTCGCGCAACTCCTTGCCGGCCTTGAAATGCGGCACCTGCTTGCCAGGCACCAGCACCCGCTCGCCGGACTTCGGATTGCGTCCGATGCGCGGCGAGCGCTGCGACAGGGAGAAGCTGCCAAAACCGCGGATCTCGATGCGCTGGCCCGCGGCCAGGGCCTGGGTCATGGCATCGAGCACGGTCTTGACCGCGTAGTCGGTGTCGCGGGCGGCCAGCTGCGGATAGCGGGCTGCCAACGCGGCGATCAGTTCCGACTTGGTCACCGCCTTAACCGTCGTTGCGCTGCTGGTCCAGCTTGGCCTTCAGCAGCGCGCCCAGGTTGGTCGTACCGGAAGAAGCGCTGGCATCGGACATGCGCTGGATGGTTTCGGCGGTCTCGGCGTTGTCGCGAGCCTTGATCGAGAGCTGGATCGAACGCGTCTTGCGATCGACGTTGATGATCATCGCCTCGATGTTCTCGCCCGCGCTGAGCACGGTGCTGGCGTCTTCGACACGGCCGGCCGAGATCTCGGAGGCACGCAGGTAGCCCTCGACATCGACCGACAGGGTCACGACCGCGCCCTTGGGCTCGACCGACTTGACCACGCCAGGCACCACGGCGCCCTTCTCGTAGGTGGCCACGAAGTTGTTGAAGGGATCGCCCTCGAGCTGCTTGATGCCCAGCGAGATGCGTTCCTTCTCGACGTCGATGCCCAGCACCACGGCCTCGACTTCGTCGCCCTTCTTGAAGTTGCGCACGGCCTCTTCGCCCGATTCGGACCAGGACAGGTCCGACAGGTGCACCAGGCCGTCGATGCCGCCTTGCAGGCCGACGAACACGCCGAAGTCGGTGATCGACTTGATGGCGCCGCGCACCTTGTCGCCACGCTTGAAGTTGGTGGAGAACTCTTCCCAGGGATTCTGGCGGCACTGCTTCATGCCCAGCGAGATGCGGCGGCGATCCTCGTCGATTTCCAGGACCATGACCTCGACTTCCTCGCCCAGGGTCACGACCTTGCGCGGATCGACGTTCTTGTTGGTCCAGTCCATCTCGGAGACGTGCACCAGGCCTTCGATGCCGGCCTCGACCTCGACGAAGGCGCCGTAGTCGGTCAGGTTGGTGACCTTGCCGAACAGGCGGGTGCCTTGCGGATAGCGGCGGGCCAGGCCGACCCAGGGGTCTTCGCCCAGCTGCTTGACGCCCAGCGAGACGCGGCTCTTTTCCTGGTCGAACTTGAGCACCTTGGCTTCGACTTCCTGGCCCACCTGCAGGACTTCGGAGGGGTGGCGGACACGGCGCCAGGCCATGTCGGTGATGTGCAGCAGGCCATCGATGCCGCCCAGGTCGACGAACGCGCCGTAGTCGGTGATGTTCTTGACCACGCCCTTGACCACCGCGCCTTCGTGCAGGGTCTCGAGCAGCTTCTGGCGCTCTTCGCCCATGCTGGCCTCGAGCACGGCGCGGCGCGACAGCACCACGTTGTTGCGCTTGCGGTCGAGCTTGATGACCTTGAATTCGAGGGTCTTGCCTTCGTACGGGGTCGTGTCCTTGACCGGACGCAGGTCGACCAGCGAGCCGGGCAGGAAGGCGCGGATGCCGTTGGTCATGACGGTCAGGCCGCCCTTGACCTTGCCGGTGATGGTGCCGGTGACCAGTTCGTTGTTGTCCAGCGATTGCTCGAGCGAGAGCCAGGCCGACAGGCGCTTGGCGCGATCGCGCGAGAGGATGGTGTCGCCGTAGCCGTTCTCGAGCGAGTCGATCGCCACCGACACGAAGTCGCCGGGTTGGACTTCCAGCTCGCCCTGGTCGTTCAGGAACTCTTCCAGGGGAATGAGGGCTTCGGACTTCAGGCCCGCGTTGACGACGACGAAATTGTGGTCGATCCGCACCACTTCGGCGCTGATGACCTCACCGGACTTCATGTCCTGGTTCTTGATGCTTTCTGCAAACAGATCGGCAAAGCTTTCGCCGCCGGTTTGAACGGAGGTAGACATTAAATAGCGTCCAAGAGCCCCGCGGGGCTCGGTAGCACGCCCGATCAGACGGCGCAGGGCCGCTCGGGCGGAGTTTCACAAACCTCGAAACGCAAGGCCGGCGCGGCCGGGCGGATCAAGGACGGGGGTTGTCGCGCAGGACCTTGTCCCAGAGATCCAGGATGGCCTGCACGGTTTGCTCGGCGCTCAAGTCCGAGGAATCGAGCACCGTGGCGTCTTGGGCCGGGACCAGCGGCGCCACCGAACGGCTGGCATCGCGTGCGTCCCGCTCACGCATATCGCGTAAAAGATCGTCTAAATTAGCAGAAATTCCCTTTTCGATCAACTGCTTACAACGGCGCTGCGCACGCGCCTGGACGGCGGCGTCCAGAAAGACCTTCAGGCGGGCGTCCGGAAAAACCACCGTGCCCATGTCGCGGCCATCGGCCACCAGCCCCGGCGCCAGGCGGAAAGCGCGCTGGCGCGCCAGCAGGGCCTGGCGCACCGCGGGCAGCGCGGCCACGCGCGAGGCGCGGTTGCCGACCTCTTCCTGGCGGATGGCTGCGCTGACTTCCTGGCCTTCGAGGAAAATCTCGCCGGCGGCAAAGCGCACGTCCAGGTTGCGGGCCGCCTGGGCCAGCGCGGGCTCGTCGTCCAGGGGGATCTTCTGCAGGAAGGAGGCCAGCGCGGTCAGGCGGTACAGTGCTCCCGAATCGAGCACGTGCCAGCCCAGGGCCTGCGCCACCCCGTGGGCCACCGTGCCCTTGCCCGAGGCGGTGGGGCCGTCGATCGCGATGACGGGAACGTCGGTGATGCTCATGGGCTGGCCTGCGTGCTGCGCGCCGCGGTATCCGGCCCGTGGACCAGGCCCGCATACACGTCGAAGTAATCGGGAAAGGTCTTGGCCACGCAGCCCGGATCGAGGATGCGCACTGCCGCCGGTCCGAAGGCGGCCAGCGAGAAGCACATGGCCATGCGGTGGTCGTCCCAGGTGCCGATGTGCGCATCGCGCCAGGCGCCGGGGGCCGGGGGCGTGACGCGCAGCCAGTCCGCCCCGCTTTCCACCTGCGCGCCCAGCTTGGCCAGCTCGGTCTGCATGGCGTGGATGCGGTCGGTCTCCTTGACGCGCCAGCTGCCGATGTTGCGCAGCCGGCAAGGGCCGTCGGCATACAGGGCCAGGGCCGCGGCGGTCATGGCCGCATCGGGGATCAGGTTGAAATCGGCGTCGAAGGCCGCGAGCCTGCCGCCCTCGGCCACGCGCACGCCGCTGGCCTGGATCCAGTCGGGCCCGCGTTCGATGCGCGCGCCCATGGCCTGCAGCGTATCGGCAAAGGCGATATCGCCCTGGATGCTGTCGGCGCCCGCGCCGGTCACGCGCACCGGCCCGCCGCCGATGGCGCCCAGGGCCAGGAAATAGGAAGCCGACGAGGCATCGCCCTCGACCTGGATGAGCCCGGGCGCGACGTAGGCGCTGCCGGCCGGCACCACGAAACGCTGCCAGCCCTCGCGCCGCACCGTGACGCCGAAGCGGGCCATCAGGTTCAGGGTGATCTCGATGTAGGGCTTGGAGATCAGTTCGCCAGCGACCTCGATCACCAGCGGGCGCGCCGTGCCGGCCAGCGCCAGCGGCGCGGCCATCAGCAGTGCCGTCAGGAACTGGCTGGAAACGTTGCCTTGCACCTGCACCGCGCGCTCGGCCAGCCGGCCCATCGGGCCGATGGCCAGCGGCGGATAGCCGGGATTGCCCAGGTAGTCGATTTGCGCGCCCAGGTCGCGCAAGGCCTGGACCAGGTCGCCGATGGGCCGCTCGTGCATGCGCGGCACGCCCGAGAGGCGATACTGCCCGCCCATCAATGCCAGGGCGGCAGTCATCGAACGAAAGGCGGTGCCGGCATTGCCCAGGAACAGCTCGGCCTGGCGCTCGGGGAAGCGGCCCACGCCGCGCACCACCAGCGTGCCGTCGTCCTGCGGTTCGAGCGGCACGCCCAGCTTGGCCAGCCCATCGAGCATGACGCGCGTGTCGTCAGAGGCCAGCAGCCCCTGGATGCGCGTGGTGCCCTGCGCCAGCGCCGCCAGCAGCAGCACGCGGTTGGAGATGCTCTTGGAGCCCGGCAGCGCCACCGTGCCGCGCGCCACGCGCGCCGGGGGCAAGTCCAGATAGGGTTGGCCAGCCATCAGTCGTCCTCGGGGCGCCACTGGGCACGCGCCTGCGCAGCCAGCGCCAGCCATTGCTGCAGGGCCTGGCCGTCCTCGGCGAGCAGGGCCTGCTCGGCGCGGTCCATCACCTGCCGCAGCGCGCCCAGCTCGCGCAGCATGGCGGTCTTGTTTGAAATGAAGATGTCGCGCCACATCTCGGGCGATCCCGCGGCGATGCGGGTGAAATCGCGAAAGCCGCTGCCGGCCAGCTGCAGGCGCCGCTGGGCGTCGTCCGACAGCGCCACCTGCGCCATGTAGGCGGCCGCCAGCCAGTGCGGCAGGTGGCTGACCGAGGCGAACACGGCATCGTGCTCGGCCGCGGACATCTGCCGCACCCGCGCGCCGCAGGCCTGCCAGGCGCGCGCGACCTGCTCGATGCGCGCCGCCGGGTTCTGCGGCAGCGGCGTCAGGATCACGTCGCGGCCGCGGTACAGCCCGGCCTGGGCCGCCGCCGGCCCGCTGGCGTGCGAGCCGGCGATCGGATGGCCGGGCACGAATTGCGCGGCCAGTTCGCCCAGCGCCTGGCAAGCCTGGGCCGCCACGATCTCCTTGGTGCTGCCCGCATCGGTGATCGTCGTGCCCGGGCCGATCACCGGACGCAAGGCGCGCAGCGCCGGCGCCAGCGCCGAGACGGGCGTGGCCAGCAGGATCAGGTCGGCGGTGCGGCCGGCCTGCTCTATCGACACGGCCTGGTCGATCAGGCCCAGCGCCTGGGCGGCCTGCAGCGCCTGCGGCTGGCGGCCCACTCCCAGCACCTTGCCGACCTGGCCCGCGGCGCGCAGCGCCGCGGCGAACGAGCCGCCGATCAGGCCCACGCCCACCACGGCCAGCACCGGGATCGCCGGCGTGGCGCCCGGGGCTTGCGTCGGGGAAGTGGGGCTTGCCTGCGCCATGCCGTTATTGCGCCGGATAGGAGCCGAGCACCTTGAAAAAGGCGACCTGCGACTCCAGCGCGGACAAGGCGCGCGCCACCGGCGGATCGTCGCGATGGCCCAGCACGTCCACGTAGAAGAAGTATTCCCAGTGCCCGGTGCGCGCCGGGCGCGACTCGAAGCGCGTCATCGACACGCCGTTGGCCGCCAGCGGCGCCAGCATCTCGTAGACGGCGCCGGCGCGGTTGTTGACCGCCAGGATCAGGCTGGTCTTGTCGCGCCCGGTCGGCAAGGTGTCGATCTTGCCCAGCGCCAGGAAGCGCGTGCGGTTGTGCGGATCGTCCTGGATGCCCGCGGCCACGATCTCCAGTTGCCAGGAGCGCGCCGCGGCATCGCCGGCGATGGCCGCCACGGTGGGATCCTGCGAGGCCAGCTTGGCCGCCTCGGCATTGCTGGAGACCGCCTCGCGCTCGAGCGTGGGATAGAGCCGCCCCAGCCAGCCCTGGCATTGGGCCAGCGCCTGGGGATGCGCCAGCACGCGCGTCACGCCGTCCATGGTGCCGCTTTGCGTCATCAGGCAATGGCGCACCTCGATCGAGCGCTCGCCCAGGATGCGCAGCGGCGAGCCCAGCAACAGGTCCAGCGTGCGGTTGACCGCGCCCTCTGTGGAGTTCTCGACCGGCACCATGCCCACGTCGGCCTGGCCGGCCTCGACCACGCGAAACACTTCGTCGAAGGAAGGACACTGCAGGCCCTGCACCGCATGGCCGAACTGCTCGAAGGCGGCCTGCTCGGAAAACGAGCCCTGCGGACCCAGGTAGGCCACGGTCAGGACGCGTTCGAGCCCCCGGCAGGCCGAGATGATCTCGGTCCAGACCGCCGCGATGGCCTCGGGCGGAAAGGGCTCGCCGCGCTTGTCGGCCTGCAGGCGGCGGATCACCTGGGCCTCGCGTTCGGGCCGCAGCACCGGGCCGTCGGCGTTGGCCGCGTGCTTGACCTCGCCCACTTCCTGGGCGGTGCGGGCGCGCTCGGCCAGCAGTTCGAGTATCTGCGCATCCAGCCTGTCGATGCGCTCGCGCAGCGGCGTCAGTTTGGCAAGCAGGGACTCATCCATGAGTGCGCTCGAACTCCTTCATGTAGTCGACCAGGGCCTGCACGCCGGCCAGCGGCAAGGCGTTGTAGATCGAGGCGCGCATGCCGCCCACGCTCTTGTGGCCCTTGAGCTGGTGGAGCCCGGCGCGCTCGGCGCCTTCCAGAAAGGCGGCGTCCAGGCGCTTGTCGGCCAGCACGAACGGCACGTTCATGCGCGAACGCACCGGCGCATGGATGGGGTTGGCGTAGAAGGAGGAGCGGTCCAGCAAGCCGTACAGCAAGTCGGCCTTGGCGATGTTCTGCGCCTCGATGGCGGCCAGGCCACCCTGGGCCAGCAGCCACTTGTACACCAGGCCCGCGATGTAGATGGCGTAGGTGGGCGGCGTGTTGAAACGCGAATGCTCGGCGGCCACGTTGGCGTAGTCGAAGGCCGAGGGGCAGATGGGCAACGCATGGCCCAGCAGGTCGCGCCGCACCACCACCACGGTCACGCCGGCCGGGCCGGCGTTTTTCTGCGCCCCCGCATACATCATGCCGACGCGGCGCACGTCCATGGGGCGGGACAGGAAATGCGACGAGGCATCGACCACCAGGGGCACGCCGGGCGCGCCCAGGCTGGCCGGGTCCGGCCAGTCCATGAATTCGACGCCGCCGATGGTCTCGTTGCTGCACAGGTGCAGATAGGCCGAGCCGGGCCGCACGTGCCAGTCGCCGGCCGGCGGCACCCACGTCCAGGGCGCCTGCTCGCGGCCGTCGAGCACCGTGGCCGCTCCCGAGGAAGCCGCCACCTGCACGTCGCCGTAACGGGCGGCCTCCTTGTGCGAACGCGCGGACCAGTGTCCCGTCAGCACGTAGTCGGCGGCATGGGCGCCGCCGCGGCCGATCAGGTTCATGGGCACGATGGCGTTCTCGGCGCTGGCCCCGCCCTGCATGAACAGCACCGCGTAGTCTTCGGGCACCTGCAGCAGGCTGCGCAGGTCGGCTTCGGCCTCGTCGCAGATCTGGATGAACTGCTTGCCGCGATGGCTCATCTCCATCACCGACATGCCGCAGCCATGCCAATCGAGCATCTCCTGCGCGGCCTGCCGCAGCACGGGCTCGGGCAGCACCGAAGGCCCGGCAGAAAAATTCCAGGGGCGGCTCATGGATCAGGACTCCTGGGGAGCATCCGGCGAGGCGCCCTCGCCGTCGGAAGCCGGCTCGGCGTCCTGTCCGGCGGCATCCGGGGCATCGCCGCCGGACGGGTCGTCGCCGGCGATCGCCTGGCCGTTGTCGGTTTCGTCCGCGTCGCTCTCGACCACGCGGCGCACGCCGGACAGGCGGCTGCCGTCGTCCACGCTGATGAGCGTGACGCCTTGCGTGGCGCGACCCATCTCGCGGATCTCGGCCACCCGGGTGCGCACCAGCACGCCGCTGGTGGTGATGAGCATGATCTCGTCCGAAGGCATCACCAGCACGGCGCCCACCACCTTGCCGTTGCGGGCGGTGGTCTGGATGGCGATCATGCCCTTGGTGCCGCGGCCGTGGCGCGTGTATTCGGTGATGGGGGTGCGCTTGCCATAGCCGTTCTCGGTGGCGGTCAGCACGCTTTGCGATTCGTCGCCGGCCACCAGCAGCGCGATCACGCTTTGCGACTCTTCCAGCATCATGCCGCGCACGCCGCGCGCGTTGCGGCCCATGGGCCGCACGTCGTTCTCGTCAAAGCGCACCGCCTTGCCCGAGTCGGAGAACAGCATCACGTCGTGCTTGCCGTCGGTCAGGTCCGCGCCGATCAGGTAGTCGCCCTCGTCCAGGTCCACGGCGATGATGCCGGCCTTGCGCGGGTTGGAGAAATCCGAGAGCGGGGTCTTCTTGACCGTGCCGCGCGAAGTCGCCATGAAGACGTAGTGGTCTTCGCTGAATTCCTTGACCGGCAGCACCACGGTGATCTTCTCGCCGTCGGCCAGCGGGAACATGTTGACGATGGGCCGGCCGCGCGAATTGCGCGTGCCTTGCGGCACTTCCCACACCTTGAGCCAGTAGACCCGGCCCCGGTCGGAGAAGCACAGCAGGTAATCGTGCGTATTGGCGATGAACAGCTGGTCGACCCAGTCGTTCTCCTTCATGGCGGTGGCCTGCTTGCCGCGGCCGCCGCGGCGCTGGGCGCGGTACTCGGACAGGGGCTGGCTCTTGACGTAGCCGCCCGCCGACAGGGTCACCACCATGTCCAGCGGCGTGATCAGGTCTTCGGTATCGAGCTCGGTGGCGTTGATCTCGATGTGCGAGCGGCGCGCATCCTTGCCATTGGCGGTGAACTCGGTCTTGATGGCCTGCAGTTCATCGCTGATGATGGTGGTGATGCGCTCGGGCCGCGACAGGATGTCGAGCAGGTCGGCGATGTTGGCCATCACTTCCTTGTACTCGCCCACGATCTTGTCCTGCTCCAGGCCGGTCAGGCGCTGCAGGCGCATGTTAAGGATTTCCTGCGCCTGGCCGTCGCTCAGCCGGTAGCTGCCGTCGGCTTGCAGGCCGTAGCCCTCGGGCAGGCTGTCGGGCCGGTAGGCCGCGCGCCCGCCCGGGGTGTCGCCATCGGCGCGCGTGAGCATCTCGCGCACCAGCGAGGAATCCCAGTCGCGGGCCATCAGTTCCTGGCGCGCCACCGGCGGGGTGGGCGCGGCCTTGATGATGGCGATGAAATCGTCGATGTTGGCCAGCGCCACCGCCAGGCCTTCGAGCACGTGGCCGCGCTCGCGCGCGCGGCGCAGCTGGAACACGGTGCGGCGGGTGACCACCTCGCGGCGATGCTGCAGGAAATACTGCACCATCTGCTTGAGGTTGAGCAGGCGCGGCTGGCCGTCGACCAGGGCCACCAGGTTCATGCCGAAGGTGTCCTGCAGCTGCGTGTGCTTGTACAGGTTGTTGAGCACCACCTCGGGCACTTCACCGCGCTTGAGCTCGATGACCAGGCGCATGCCTTCCTTGTCCGACTCGTCGCGGATGTCGGAGATGCCCTCGATCTTCTTTTCGTTGACCAGTTCGGCGATGCGCTCTTGCAGCGTCTTCTTGTTGACCTGGTAGGGCAGCTCGTCGACCACGATGGCCTGGCGATTGCCGCGCTCCATGTCCTCGAAGTGGGTCTTGGCCCGCATGACCAGGCGCCCGCGGCCGGTGCGATAGCCCTCGCGCACGCCGCTCATGCCGTAGATGATGCCGCCGGTGGGGAAATCGGGCGCAGGTATCAGCTCGATCAGCTCGTCCACCGAGCATTCGGGATTGCGCAGGCAATACAGGCAGCCGTCCACCACTTCGGCCAGGTTGTGCGGCGGAATGTTGGTGGCCATGCCCACCGCGATGCCCGAACTGCCGTTGACCAGCAGGTTGGGCAGCCGCGAGGGCAACAGCAGCGGCTCGCTTTCGCTGCCGTCGTAGTTCGGCCCGAAGTCGACCGTCTCCTGGTCGATGTCGGCCAGCAGTTCGTGGGCGATCTTGGCCAGGCGGATTTCGGTATAACGCATGGCCGCGGCGTTGTCGCCGTCGATCGAGCCGAAGTTGCCCTGCCCATCGACCAGCATGTAGCGCAGCGAGAAGTCCTGCGCCATGCGCACGATGGTGTCGTAGACGGATTGGTCGCCGTGGGGATGGTATTTACCGATGACGTCACCGACGATACGCGCCGATTTCTTGTATGCCCGGTTCCAGTCGTTGTTCAGTTCGTGCATCGCATACAGCACGCGCCGGTGCACGGGCTTCAAGCCGTCGCGCACGTCCGGCAGGGCACGGCCCACGATCACGCTCATGGCGTAATCGAGGTAGCTGCGGCGCATTTCTTCTTCCAACGAAATTGGAAGCGTTTCCTTGGCGAAGGAATCCATAGGGCAAGCGTCTTTCTATATATATAGAGGGCGGACCCGTTGCCGGGTAAACGGCAGATTCTATCACCGCCCCTTGGAGCGTCCCCGGGGCGTGCGCGGCCGGCCGCGCACGCTTGCCCTGCCGCGCGGCGTGCGCGCGGGCGCGGGCGCGCGTGATGGGATCGCGCGCGCGATATCGGCGCGATATCCGAAAAAACCGTTCAAGCGCGCGCTTTTCAAAGCAGGAAAAAACATGACAAAAGGTACGCTTGGCCCCTGTTGTCAAAAACCAACAAGGAACTCCACCGATCGATGTAAATACAGACATCCAATGCCTGCGCGCCTCTTGAGGGGGTCCAAACTTCAGCAAATGCCTTAAGATTGTTTCCAGCACGCAGGAAACCCAGGCGGCTGTCCTATGAACACCTTCCAGGCGTTGCTATACTGGCCCCGTTTCCTGGCATATGCGGCGGGGGTTCGCTGCGAGTCACTTATCCAGCTTCAAGCTCAACGAGGAGAAACATGAACAAGCCCTCCAAATTCGCTCTGGCGCTTGCCTTTGCCGCCGTGACGGCGTCGGGTGCAGTCTCGGCCCAGTCCTATCCTGAAGTGGTCGACAACTGGCGCAGCGCTTTCGGTGATGTCTGGAAGAACGGCACCAACGAACTCTGCTGGCGCAATGCTTTCTGGACCCCCGCCACCGGCATCCCCGGCTGCGACGGCGTGCCTGTCGCCCAGGCCCCCGCCCCCGCTCCGGCGCCGGCGCCCACCCCGACGGCCAGCAAGGTCGTGTTCAACGCCGATACCTTCTTCGACTTTGACCGCGACACGCTCAAGCCCGAAGGCCGCCAACTGCTGGATCAAGTCGTGCAGCAAGTCAACGGCATCAACCTCGAAACCATCATCGCCGTCGGCCACACCGACTGGACCGGTCCCGAGGCTTACAACCAGGGCCTGTCCGAGCGCCGTGCCGCTTCGGTCAAAAACTACCTGGTTTCGCGCGGCATCGACCCGAACCGCATCTACACGGAAGGCAAGGGCGAACTCGAGCCCATCGCCGACAACCGTACCCGCGAAGGCCGTGCCCAGAACCGTCGCGTGGAAATCGAAATCGTCGGCACCCGCCGCTGATCTCGTGCAGCACGCGTAGCCGGCCCGCCAAACGGACCGGCTACAATCAAAGGCCTCGCCCAGCGAGGCCTTTTTTTTATCACGCCAAGGAAGGGCCACCATGACAGCATCCGCGCAGGCATCCGACACGGGCCACAACGTCGACCCGGCCGAGCTGGAGAAATTCAGCGCCCTGGCCTCGCGCTGGTGGGATCCCACCAGCGAGTTCAAGCCGTTGCACGCCATCAACCCGCTGCGGCTGGGATGGATCCGCGAGATGGCCGGCGACCTTGCCGGCAAGCAGGTCCTGGACGTGGGCTGCGGCGGCGGCATCCTGGCCGAAAGCATGGCAGTGGCCGGCGCGCAGGTCACGGGCATCGACCTGGCCCACAAATCGCTGCAGGTGGCCCGCCTGCACGGGCTGGAATCCGGCGTGAAGGTCGACTACCAGGCCATCAGCGCCGAGGACATGGCCGCACAGCACCCCGGGCGCTTTGACGTGGTCACCTGCATGGAAATGCTCGAGCACGTGCCCAACCCCGCTTCCGTGGTGGCCGCATGCGCGGCCTTGGCCAAGCCGGGCGGCTGGGTGTTCTTCTCCACCCTGAACCGCAATCCCAAGTCCTTCCTGTTCGCCATCGTGGGCGCCGAATACGTGCTGCGGCTGCTGCCGCGCGGCACCCATAGCTACGAGAACTTCATCAAGCCCAGCGAGCTGGCCCACAGCGCGCGCCAGGCCGGCCTGGAACCGGTGGCGCTGCGCGGCCTGGAATACAACCCGCTCAGCCAGCGCTACAAGCTGTCCGGCGACACCTCGGTGAACTACCTGATGGCGGCCCGGCGATGAAAAATAGCCCCCACGCTGCGCCTGCGGCTTGCTGCCCCCCGAGGGGGCCGCTTTTTCACCTTGGGACGGCCCGGCGATGAAAAATAGCCCCCACGCTGCGCCTGCGGCTTGCTGCCCCCCGAGGGGGCCGCTTTTTCACCTTGGGACGGCCCGGCGATGAAAAATAGCCCCCACGCTGCGCCTGCGGCTTGCTGCCCCCCGAGGGGGCCGCTTTTTCACCTTGGGACGGCCCGGCGATGAAAAAGGAAAACACCCTGATCCTGTTTGATTTCGACGGCACGCTGGCCGATACGGCGCCGGACCTGGCGGCCGCTGCCAACCAGCAGCGCCTGCGCCGCGGCCTGGCGCCGCTGCCGCTGGCGCAGTTGCGGCCGGTCGCCTCGCAAGGCGCGCGCGGCCTGCTGCGCGTGGCGCTGGACATGCAGCCGGACCATCCCGACTACGAAACCACGCGCCAGCAATTCCTGTACGACTACGAGCTGGCGATGACCGAGCACTCGCGGCTGTTTCCCGGCATCGCCGAGCTGCTGAACCAGATCGAAGACCATGCGCTCGAATGGGGCATCGTCACCAACAAGATCAGCCGGCTGGCCCTGCCCCTGATCGATCATCTGGGCCTGACCGAGCGCAGCGCCGCCACGGTTTGCGGCGACACCACGGCGCACGCCAAGCCTCATCCCGAGCCCTTGCTGCATGCCGCGCGCCAGGCCGGCTATGCGCCCTTCCAATGCATCTACGTCGGCGACGACTTGCGGGACATCCAGGCCAGCCATGCCGCCGGCATGCCCGCCGTGGCGGCCGCCTACGGCTATTGCGGCGATGCGCTGGCCGTCTCCGAATGGCAGGCCGAGGCCCAGGCCGCCTCGCCCGGCGAACTGTGGCCTGCGATCATGCGGCTGATCGAGAACCGGCCACAGGCCTCCTAGCGGCAAGCGGCGCGGCCGGCCCAGGCATGGGCGTACGTGAGGCTGCGCGTGTGTGAGGTCGCGCGTGGGCGTACGGCAGGCATTTTGCTGGCTACGCCGCTACGGACCGGCAAGGCGCTCCAGCGCCTTGCGGGCGCGCGCGATGGCGGCCTTGAGCGCGGCGTCGGCCGACAGATGGATGCTCTGGTGGTTCTTCTCCAGGTACTGCCAGCCATCGCCGCCGCCAGGCTGGCCGGGCGGCAGAAAGGCCGCGGTGCTCACGTACACGCCCGAGTCGATCTCGCCCGAAATCTCGCGCACCTGCACCCGCACGCGGCGGCCCCGGTATTCGAACTCCTCGTCCTTGCTCATGCGGTCTCCTTGGGCATGCGCGCGGCGCGCATGCCGGCGCTAATCCGGCATGGGGGTTTGCCGGGACTGGCTGTCGATCCTGGCCTTGGCTTCCTGGATGGCCCGCGAGACGGCCTGGCCGGCATCGGCCAGGACTTGCTGCGCGCCCTCGCCCAAGGTCTGCGCCGGATGTCCGCTCCCTTCCTGCCAGAACCGCGCCAGCCCGTGAAAGCCCTGGCCGCGTTCGTCCTGGCGGGCCCAGGCCTCGATCACGTAGCCGCCATGACGGACTTGCTGTCGTTCGTATTGCGCACCTGCCCCGTTCTGCTGGTCCATCGCCGTGCCTCCGTGATTGGAACGGTCATCGTATAACAGCTCCGGGATGAAAAAGACGGGATGAAGCGCTCGGCCTTGCCACTGGTCTGTGGCAGGTAGGGCCGGGTGAAGCGGTGTTTGATGCCAAGATCACGGCATAAGACGGCGAAGGCGCGGCTGCGGGAGGCCGGCCGTTATCGGTGAGCAGGCGCCGGATTGCCACGCCCGGGCGCTTGGAGTAGGCCACGGCGTCCTTCAGGAACTGGACTGCACTGGGGAAACGCTCGTCGGGATGAATGTCGGTAAAGGCCACGCGGGCGTGGTCATCGATGGCCACGACACGAAGTCCCAGCCGGCACCATCCACGCTAGTCAATCAGCAGCAGCCGGGCCGCCCACCAGGCGCGGCCACGCGTGCACCCAGCAGCAGCGATGGTCGAAGCCGGGAACGACCACGACCTGCGGCCGCTGCTGCGCGGGGAAGCGGCCGGCGTATGCGCGCGCGACTCGCGGCGGCATGACCGCATCCTCGCCGCCGGCGTAGTGCCGCTGGGCAATCGCCGCCAAGGCCTGCCAGGCGTCGGCCGGATTGAGCGAACCGACCAGAGGCTTCAGGCGCTGGCCGGCCGTCCAGGCCGACGTATGCAGGTTGCCGGCCACGGTCAGCAAGCGGGCGACGTCGGACCGGCGCGCCGCGACGAGCGCGGCCACTGCGCCACCGCCGGAATAGCCCACCAGTTCGACGGAACTGGCGCCGTAGCGAGCCTGCAACTGCGCGATGGCCCGGTCGCTGGCGGCGACGACTTCGGGCGCGAAGCGCCGTGCCGTCCAGTAGCCGGCGGAACAGCCGCGCCGGGCCTGTCCTTCCACGTACTGGCACGGCCGGGCCAGGTAGACGGCCTTGCCGCGCGGATCGCGTATGGCCAGCCGCAGCGCCAGCGGGTCCCGCGGCGTAGGGTCGAACGCAGGCGTGCCAGCGTCCACCCAGGCGGCCCCGTCTCCCTCGATATATACCGTCAGCACATCGGCCCGCGACAGGCCGGGCGGCACGAAGGCGGCCAGCACGAAGGCGCCGGCGTCCAAGTCCAGACGCTGCCAGCCCGCCTGATGGGCGACACCGGCCGCCGCGGCCCGCCGCTCCTGCGCGGACGGGACCACGCAGCCTGCGAGCAGCGCGGCCAGCAGGACAACGGGCAGGAAGAACCGCGCCAGGGACATCGCCGCCTGCGGCGCAGGTTTCAGAACGCCCAGCGCACGTGGACCGAGGCGGTCTGCGCGACGAAGCCGCTGCGGCCTTCCACGTCGTAGCGCGCCGTGACCTCGGTGCGCTCGGTCGCGCGCAGGGCCAGGCCCAGTCCGGCGCGGCCCAGCCACCGGCCCGGCTGCATGCCCGGCGTGCGGAACGCCGCCCCGCCGCCCACGTAGCTGGCCGTGATGCCGTTGTCCTCGCCCAGCATCTCGTAGGCTACGCCCACGTTGGCCCCGATCGCCGCGCGATCGCCGAGCTGGTGCTGCAGCCGCCCCTCCAGCATCGCGAACCATTGCTCGCTGGTCTGCGACCGCACCTTCAGATTCAGGTCCCCGGCGCCCTTCTCGGTGTAGGACTCGTTGCGGATGCGGTAGTAGTCCGTGCGCAGCGACGGCGTGAAGCGCGTCCTGTCGCCGAGTTGGAAGCCACGGCCGATGCCCGCGCCCAGGTGGACCGTCGTACTGTCGAAATCCGACTCGGCCCTGCGGTCCAGCCCGCCGAAGCGGATCGTGCGCTGGCCGTCGTTGCGGTTGATGCCGACATCGGCCTGCCAGTTGACTTCCACCTGCGGCCACGCGGCGATATCGTGGCTGCCGTAGGCCATCAGCTGATAGGCATCGACGTCGGCCTTGCTGGCGCTGGCGGTGGAGCGCCCGCTCACGTCGCTGCGGGCATAGGAGAACGCCACGCCCAGGCGGCTGGCCCGGCCCACCTCGGCATCGCCGCCGAATACGAAGCCGTAGGTGCTGGCGCGGTATCCGGCGATGCCGCCCCGGTCGTCCTGCTCGGCATACGAGGCCAGCGGCTTGAACCACAGATGCCTGTCGGCCAGGAAGCCCTCGCCCGAGGACATCCCCGAGAAGCCGGCCACGCCGTTCTGGCGGGCCTGGATCACGCGGCTCACGGCGTGCATGCTGCCCAGCGTGACCTGGTTCAGGCTGGCGCTCATCAGCGGCAGCGTCTGCGCCACGGCGTCGGCCACTTCGCGCTGGCTGCCCAACCGGCCCAAGGCGGTGACGACCTCGGCCATGTCGCCGGTGTTGCCGGAGCCGGCCACGAAGCCGTCGAGCACGCGCGCCCCGCCCAGGCCCTGGCCGAAGCCCTGGGCGATCACGCGGCTGGAGACTGCGCCGCCGGCGGGCTCCTTGCCGCCGCCGGGAGAGCCTCCGGATCCGTCACCGTCGCCCTCGCCCGGCCTGCCGTCCAGCACGGTGCGCAGATCGACGGTGTTCTTGCCGGTGACGGTCGCCTCGAAATTGAACAGTTCGCTGTCGTCGCCGACGATGAAGGTTTCGCTGCCCGCCTCCAGGCTGCCGGCGGTGATCACGGACTTCATGACGGCACCGTTGGCCAGCGTGTTGCCCTCGTTGACGGAAACGAGCAGCTTGGTGCCGTCTTCGAAGCTGGCGTGTCCCTCGACGACGAGCTTGCCGTGCTGGGTAGCGCCTGAGGTGGCGATGGCCAGCGTGGCGCCAGCGGACTGGATGTAGTCTCCCATGATCGTCGCCGTGTCGCCGGCGCCGATGGCGACGGTTCCACGGTTCTGGAAGGCTCCCTCGCCCATCTTGAATCCGTGGTTGCGGACAGTCATGTGGGCGCCGTCGGC
This sequence comes from Orrella sp. JC864, assembly GCF_037026685.1. Lineage (NCBI taxonomy): Bacteria > Pseudomonadati > Pseudomonadota > Betaproteobacteria > Burkholderiales > Alcaligenaceae > Orrella > Orrella sp. JC864. The sequence goes on from NZ_JBANET010000015.1 coordinate 72,691, forward strand.
CACGGAGAAATAATCGACGGAGAAATCGCCCTCCGTGGCGAACCTGCCGTTGATCACGACCGCGCTGTCCATGCCGCCCGTCACCGGGCCGATCAGGCGCGCCTTCTCGCCCTCGATGTAAAGCGTGGCGGAACCGAGGATGACGCGGCCCTCGATGAGGCCGAAGTTCGTAATGCCTCGCGTGATGGTGCCGAAGTTGTGGATGGCGGACATGGTCGGGCCGCCCGCGCGGATGATGCCTGTATTGACGATCTCGCCTATCGTGCCGCGGTTCGAGACGGCCGTGCCGCTGGCTTGGATGAGGCCGCTGTTGACCAGCTGGGTCATGGTGGCGTCGAAGCCATTGTAAACGGCAATCGAACCCTCGATCGTGCCGGTATTGGTCAGCGAAGCGTCCAGGCCATAGTTGTCGAAAGTGAAGTAGGAGAGCATGTCCGATACCATGTCCAGCTTCCCGTGGTTGAGGACGCTGACCCCGGCGCCGGTGATCCAGACGGCTCTACTACTGGTGGCGAGGATCGATCCGCCTTCGGTGACGGTCAATGCCTGGCCGTCTTCCGCGAGCACGCACCCCTCGCTCTGCGCAAAGCCGATGCTCACGGACGGCCCGGAGCATGCCGGCGCGGCGTGGGCCGGCGCGGCGGCCAACGCATGCAAGGCGGCGGCGACCGCCGCGGCCAGCACGGCGACGTGGGGCGGCCCGGCGCGCCGCCGCGGCGCGGGGCGGGAAGGACACGTACGATTCTGCTTGCAAAGGCGGCGAGCCTCGACCATGGACTTCTCCTCTGACGCATTCCCGGCGCGCCGCCGCGGCTGCCTTCCAAGGCATGTGGCGCACGCACCCCAAGGACAACTTAAGTGACAATAAGTAAACAATTGTCATCAGTATGCCGATTCTTGTCCTTTTGAAACTGAGCAAATCTGAGCGGATCGGCCCAGCAGGCAGAAGCTCCCGCACATCGCGCCGCGCAACGGGCGCGCGCCACCCGCGCACGGTCGGCAGCGGCCAGGATGGAGAAAAAACGGGCGGCCTGCGCCCGTCGCAGCGCAACTGGCGGGCTCAGCCCGCCGCGACGGGCCGGGGCAGTGTGAGACGGAACGTCACCGGCTCGTCGCCCCCGGCGCAGGCAAGCTCGACCGAACCGCCCAGCCTGGCGGCGATCTGGCGCACCAGGTACAGGCCCAGGCCCGCGCCTGGCCGGAGCATGGCGTTCTGCCCGCGGTAGTACTTCTGGAACAGGCGCTCGCGCTCCTGCACGGGAATGCGGGCGCCGGCATTGGTAACGTCGATGTGCACGGCATGGCCCTCTCCCCGGACCGAGACCTCGACCCGGCCGTCCGGCGGCGCATGGCGGTCGGCATTGGCCAGCAGGTTGCGCAGCGCGATATGCAACAGCCCGGCATCGCTGCGCAGCGATGCCGCAGGCGGCTGGAACGTGCACAGGACCCGGCCGGGTCCGAACCCCTGCGCCAGCTCCTCGAGCATGGCCCGCAAATCGCACTGGCTGTCGTGCAGGTCGGCGCGCGGTTCGCGGATCCGGTCGTCGGTCAGGTATTCGTCCACCAGCGCCAGCAGGCGCAGCGAGGCATCGCGGATGTTCCGGCACCGCGTCCGGCTTTTCTCGGCCGGCGCGTCCAGGTTGCGGGCGAGCTGCTGCGCCGACGTGCCGATGATCGCCAGCGGCGTGCGGAACTCGTGCGACACCATTGCGACGAAGTCGCGCTGCTCGGCCAGAACTCTGCGCTCGGAGGCCAGCGCCTGGCGCAGCTCTTCCTCGACCCGCTCGCGCCGCCCGATCTCGGCCGACAGGTCGGCGGTGCGCTGCGCCACCTCGCGCTCCAGACGCTGGTTGTGCTGCCGGGCCAGGTCCGCGGCGAGCTTGGCCTGGCGCAGTTCCCGGGCGCGCCGCTTGCGCTCGTGCCCGCCGATGATGATGAGACTGAGCAGCAGCATGTGCACCATGGTGCCCAGCAGCGACGCATGCTCGGTGAATGCGTTGACGGGCAGCAGCCCCAGATTGCGCAGGAAGCTGATCAGTACGCCCGCGTAGAACACGCCGAAGACCGGCAGGAAGTAGCGCGCCGGGCGCCAGCCGCGCCACAGCAGATAGCCGGCCAGCGCCGAGAACACCGGTATCAGCGCGATCGCCAGCAGTTGGATGGGCTGCATGCCCAAGGCATATCGGCCGGACAGGATGAGCGCCGCGCACAGCACGGCGGCGGCCTGGCAGGCCCGGCTGGTCCAGCGCGTGGCGCGCGGAAAGCGGCGGGCCAGTTCCAGCTGGCGCAGGGCCATCGCCAGGCCGATGGGCACGCCGCAGGCGATGCCCACGCCCAGGATCCTGTCGCTCCATGCCACGGGCAGCCCGCTCAGCTGCTGGATCAGCCCCAGCGACATCACTTCGTTGAACACGCAGATGCCGATGTAGGCCAGGAACAGGCCGCTCGCCGGGGCGCGCGTGCCCAGCCAGAACGCGGCATGCAGGCCGATCAGCAGCAGATAGAAGCCGGCGTACAGGCCGAACAGCAGCCCTTCCCTGCGGGATCGGTTGTCGAAGGCCAGCCGCTGCCAGACTTCCATTCGGGTCAGGATGGCGTTCTTGCTTTGCAGGCGCACCAGCAGGACGTGCTCGCCGGGCTCGGAAGGCGAGAAATGGAATACCGGGCTGCGATGGTCCACGGGCCAGTCCCGGCGGCTGACGTCTTCGCCGCTGTGTCCCAGCAGGCGCCAGCCGCCTGCGCCGCGCGCATAGAGCTGCACGTCGTCCAGCAGCGCGTTGCCCAGCCGCAGCATCCAGCCGTCCGGCCGCACCTGCCACACGTACAGCCTGAGCCGCAGCCAGACGGTATGCGTGGTGAAGCCTGCATTCAGGCTGCCGGGCAAGGCGGACCAGCCTGCCGCCGCGTCGGCCTGCCGCGCATCGAGCACGCCCCCGGGGTCGTCCAGGCGTTCCAGATAGCCGGCGGTATCATGTACGGCGTGCGCGTCGTCCAGGTGCAGCACCGCGGCGCCCGCCGGCAGCCAGGCGGCCAGCGCGAGGGCGGCGATCAGCAGCCGCCAGCCCGGCAGCCAGAAGATTCGTTGGAGACTATGGTTCCGTCGTTCCATCATGCAGGTTCTCGCCGTGCAGCAGGCGCATGCGCGGCGCCCGGCCGTCCGGGCACATAGGGGTCTTTGCATGCTGGACGTGATTTTGCTTGAAGACGAGCCGGTGCTGCGGCAGGAGCTGGGCGAATTCCTGGAGGAACTGGGATATGCGCCCGTCTGCCTGTCCAGCCTGGAAGAGTTCGAACGGCGATTCGAGCCGGGCCGCCACCGGCTCGCCATCATCGACATCGGCCTGCCGGACGGCTGCGGGCTCGAACTGATCCGGCGGCTGCGCACGGCCGGCGAGCCCGTCGGCATCATCGTCTTCAGCGCCCGCGGCACCAGCGCGGACAAGGTGCTGGGCCTGGAACTGGGCGCCGACCATTACCTGGGCAAGAACGCCGATCTCGACGTGCTGGCCGCGACGCTGGCCGCGCTGGTGCGCAGCCTGGCGCTCGTGCCGGCCGCCCCCGCCGAGGAATCCTCGTGCTGGGTGCTGGACATGGGGCCGCGCGTGCTGCACATCCCCGGCGCGCCGACCGTGCCGCTGTCGCAGCAGGATGCCCTCGTCCTGCGCTGCCTGATGGCCCGCCCGGGCCAAAACGTCACCCGCCGGCAGGTCGTCGAGGCGCTCGGAGCGCAGTACCTGGATTACGACCAGCGCCGGCTGGACACGCAGATGCTGCGGCTGCGACGCCGGATCGGCTCGCTCAGCGGCCGGACGCTGCCGGTCAAGACGGTACGCAATACCGGCTACTGCTTCTATGCCCATGCCGAGATCCGGGCCTGAGCCCGCGGGCACGGGCCTTAGCCGCGACGGACGCCTACCCATGAACGTCTGAGGCGCTCGATCCCAACCAAGAAGGCAGGGGTCAATTCGGCTGTCTGCCGGAATCAGTCCAACGGACGAAAAAAAGCCGGGATCCCTTGATTCTCCTGGGTTTCCCGGCTTTTTAAGTACTTCAGCGGATAGGTAAGTGGTGGAGCCGGGGGGAATTGAACCCCCGTCCGCGAGCCCTCTGCAGGCAGTTCTACATGCGTAGTCGGTCTATTTGGATTTAACCCCGGACTTAGCCGACCGACAGGCCGGACCGAGGCGATTCACATGGCTTTAAGACAATGCCGAGTGACCTGACATTGCCCGATTCCTTGTAGATAACGTTGCTGCGGGTTTTACCCCGCCTGACCCAAGGACAGATCAGTGCAACGGCTCACCGCTTAAGCGGCGAGAGCGAAACGCTCGTCGTTGGCGTTTGTAGTGTTCCAGTGGTTTTACGAGCGTACTGGTGCTCGACATGCCCTGCTCTGTTTCGCGACCCTCGTCGAATCCGGATCGGCCCCAGAACCTCTATTGTACCCCTTTGCTGTCGCAAAAGCACCGTCGAATTGGCAAGCACGCCACAGTGCGGCGGGTTACAAAGTGAATCCCGCCGGGCCCCGTGCCTGGCGCGGTCCCGGGTAACATAGGCCGGCCTGTCCCCGAAACATCTTCGCGGGTAAGGGCGCAGCGGAACGACTATGGAATCGGACGGTTTCTTCTCATGGCTGGGCAACGCCTTCGGCGAGGCGGTCCGGGTCATCATCGCCACCTTGCGCTGGCTCTTCGGCGGGCTGGGCCAGGCCATCGGCGATTTTTCCGACGGCGTGGCCAACGCCATCGGCATGAGCCCCACCTTCTTCAACTTCGCCTTGCTGGTGCTGGGCTTGCTGTGCCTGTATAGCGGCGTGCGGGCGTTCTTCGCGCGTTCCCCGGTGGCCGGCATCATCTGGCTGGTCATCGCGCTTTTCCTGCTGGGCGGGCTCATCGGCCAGCCGCCTGCGCCCGCCACCTAGCGCGTATCGCCACCTAGCGCATATCGCCGCCGGCAGCCATCGCCGCACCGCCGATGCGTGGCAAGCGCGCGGCCGGCTCACAGTTGTTTCCGTGCGCGACCCCCCAAGGACCTCCACCGCCGCCTGCCCACGGGGCGGCGGCGCGCAGGCTGCGCAATGACAGGCGCCGACACCAGCGGTTACGCGCAGGCAGGCCGGCCCCGGGTAGCGTGTGGCTAGAGAGCCGGCGCGCCGCGCAAGCGGAGGCCCCGCCGGCCCATCCAGGAGCCACGGCATGCAGCAACTTTCCTCTCCCGCCGACCGCGCCAGGCGCGCCTACGCGCGCGGGGCCTTCGCGCTCGGCTTTGCCCTGGGCGGGTTCTTCGACGGCATCCTGCTGCACCAGATCCTGCAATGGCACCATCTGCTCTCGGGCTGGGACAGCCCTGCCCTGGGCGAGCTCAGATACCAGGTGCTGGCCGACGGCCTGTTCCACCTGGGCATGTACGGGGTCGCCTGCCTGGGCCTGTGGTGGCTTTACCAGGGCCGCGCCGGCCTGGCAGCAACCGGCGCCGGCAGGCTGATGGCGGGCTGGGCCGCGATGGGCTTCGGCCTCTGGCATGCGCTGGACGCGGTGCTGTCGCATTGGCTGCTGGGCCTGCATCGCATCAGGATGGACGCCGGCTCGCCCCTGGCCTGGGACCTGGCCTGGCTGGCGTGCTTCGGCTTGCTGCCGCTGCTGCTGGGCTGGCGTTTGCTGCGCGGGCGCGGCGGCCCGGCTGGCGGTGGTGGCAAGGCCCGGGCAGGCCTGGCCGCGTGCGTGGCGGCAACCCTGGCGGCCGGCTGGATACAGGCGTTTCCGCTGGCCGCCCAGCCCGATGGGCTGCTCACCGTCGTCCTGCGTCCCGATGCCTCGCCGCGGGACGTCTTCGCCGCGATGGACCATACCGGCGCGCGCGTGGTCTGGCACGACCGCGACGGCGGCGTATGGGTGCTGCGGGCCGACCGCCCAGGCTCGGCGTGGCCCTACTACAGGCACGGCGCGATGTACGTGGGCGGCGCCTGGGGCGCGCCAGGCTGCGCGCAATGGACCCGCGCCGACCTGCCGCCGGGCCGGCGCATTTGACCCGGGGCGTCCGTGCGCGAAGCCGCCCAGGCCATATTGCTGTGGTTCGTGGTGCCCATGTGGCTGGCCGCGGGTTTCGCCGACTGGCTCTGCCACCGGCACACGCGCATAGAAGCGACTTCCGGAACTAAGGAATCCTTAATACACCTGCTCATGTTCGCCCAGATGGGCGTGCCCGTGCTTTGCGGCCTGTTCCTGCAGGTCAATGCCGGGATCCTGGCCCTGATGGTGGCGGTATTCCTGCTGCACGAAGCCACCGTCATGTGGGACCTGCGGGTCGCCAACGCCGCCCGCCCGGTGCTGCCGCTCGAACAGAAGATCCATAGCTACCTGGAACTGCTGCCGCTGGCGGCGCTGTGCCTGCTGATCACCCTGCACTGGACGCAATGGCAGGCGCTGTTCGGCATGGGCGAGCCCGCCGACTTCGGCCTGCGGCTGAAGGACCGGCCCCTGCCGGCCGGCTACCTGGCCGCCGTCTGCATGGCGGCGCTGCTGCTGATCGTCCTGCCGTTCTGCGAGGAAACATGGCGCTGCCTGCGGCATGCCCGCCGCCGGGATGCCGGCGCGGCCAGCGCGCGCAGCTAGCGCCCGCCGCCTGTCCGCCCGCGGGGCGGGCGCGCCTGCCGGCAGCGGAAAGCTAGCGCCCGGCCGACGGGCCCAGGTAAGGCGCGATATCGACCTCGTCGATCTGCGCCGGGTCCATGTAGCGCTCGGCGTAGCGCCGGTACACCCCCGAGGTCAGGAACAGGTCGAACAGGTCGCCGTCGATGTGGCGCCGGCGCTTGAATCCGGCCAGCAGGCGCACGGCCTCGGAGAGCTTCTTGGCCTTCTTGTAGGGCCGGTCCGAGGCGGTCAGGGCCTCGAAGATGTCGGCGATGGCCATGATGCGCGCCGGGATCGACAGGTCGTTGGCATCCAGCCCGCGCGGGTAGCCCGTGCCGATCAGCGTCTCGTGGTGCGTGCCGGCGTACTCGGGCACCCGCGCCAGCTCGGGCGGCAGCGGCAGGGCCTCGAGCATCACGATGGTCTGCACGATGTGTTCGTTGATCTTGTAGCGCTCTTCGGGCGTGAGCGTGCCGCGCTCGATGCCCAGGTTGTAAAGCTCGCCGAAGTTGTAAAGGTTTTCGGGCACCGGCATGCGAAAGCCATGGCGCGGGTCGTAGCGCTGCTGGTCGGTGCGCGGCACGATGTGCACGGGCTTGTCGGCCAGCAGCGGCTCGACGGCGGGCAGCGCCGGCGCAGGCGTGCCCGCCAGGCGCCACTCCTCGTCGGGAGACAGGCCCAGCCTGTCGTCGAAGTGGCGCAGCCAGGTCTGCGCCCCGATGCGCGCCAGCCGCTCGCGGCAGGCGGGCGGCATGCGCTCGCTGCCGAGATTGCATTCGGCCACGAAGGCAAAGTCCTCGAGCAACTGCGCCCGCCGGGCCTCGAACCGGCCGCGCGCGGCCTGCGGATCGGCGCCGCCGGCCACCGCCTCCAGCTCCTGGATGCGCGCATCGCGCAGCAGCACCTCGAAGCGCGTGCGGATCTCGTGGATGCGGTTGTACAAGGTCTCCAGCTTGGTGGCTTTTTCCACCACGTGCTCGGGCGTGGTCACCTTGCCGCAATCGTGCAGCCAGGTCCCGATGCGGAACTCGGCCCACTCCTGCTCGCTCTGGAAGCGAAACTGCGCCAGCGGCCCTTCGTCGGCCCGGCACGCCTCCTCGGCCAGCATGCGGGCCAGCTCGGGCACCCGCTCGCAGTGTCCGCCGGTATGCGCGCTCTTGGCGTCGATCGCCCCGGCGATCAGCCGGATCAGCGCCTCCATCAGTTCTCGCTGCCGGCGGGCCAGTTCGATGTTTTCCAGCGCCGAACCCGATTGCGCCGCCAGGGTCTGCACGTACGGCAGGGCGCCATGCACGCGCCGGCACGGCGGCGCGGCGGGCGCGGTGGGCTGGCCCGCCTCGCCGGCCAGCACGAGCACGCCGATCAGGCGGCTGGCGCTGCTGACCACCGGCACCGCCAGCAGGACTTGCGGCGCCTCGCCCAGCAGGCCCTGCTGCATGGCCAGGTCAAAGCCTTCGTCCTGCGCCTGCAGCGACAACGTCCGCCGGGTAGCCGCCACCCAGGCGACCGGGTCGGGCCGCTGCCCGCCCGGCCAGGCCTGCGGACGCGCCACGCTGGCAAAGGGGCCGGCCGCCGCGCTGCCCAGGCCGTCGGGCAGGCGCAGCCGCGCCGCGCCCGGGCTGGCGGGCCCGGCCATGCCGCTCCAGGAAGCCAGCCGCAACACGCCGCCCTCCTCGAACAGCCAGAACTGGCCGGTGCGCGCGCCGCTGAGCAGCCGCGCGCCCTCGGCGGTCTGGCGCACCACTTCCTCCCGGGTGCGGCGCGACACCAGCTGCACGCCGTTCTCGACCAAGCTGCCCAGCCGGCTCATGGCCTCGTCCAGCGCGGCGGTGCGCTCGCGCAGGGCCATTTTCATGGTGTGCTGGGCGCGCCCGAGCAGGTCGATCTCGTAGAAGACCGAGCGCACCGGCTCGGTGCCGCTGAAATCCAGGCGCTGGATACGCTGCGACTCCTGGGTCAGGGCGCGCAGCGTCGCGGCAATACGCCGCGCGATGAGATAGACCAGCGGCATGCAGACCAGCAGCGTCAGCGCAGCGAACAGCAGGATGTCGTCGCGCGCCTGCTCGATACGCCCCGCATACAGGCTCATGGGCGAGAAGGCCACCACATGCAGGGCTTGCGAGGGCGTGATCGGCACCGCCTGGTTGGCATAGGCCAGGTTCTCGCCCTGCACCCGCACCACGCGGCTGCCGTTGTCCTGGCTGAGCAGCCGGTGGACCTGCGCAAAATAGGGGTTGTCCAGCTCGCCCACCGGCGCGAGCACCTGGACCGGCTCGCCGAAATACCGGTCCTCCGCATGCGAGGCGAGCACCTGCCCGCCCGGCCCGGTGATGATCAGCCCGCCGTCCAGGCCGGCCAGCGAGGCGGCTGCGAAAGCGCCCAGGCCGCGCAGGGCGAGGTCGGCGCCAAAAACGCCCTCGCCGCGCTCGAGCTTTTGCGACAGCGTCAGGCCCAGATCCCGCAAGGAATCGTAGACATAGGGATCGCTGACCTGCAGCCCCGGGCTGGCGACGGCGGCCGCATACCAGGGGCGCGTGGTGGGCAGGTACAGGGCCGGGCCGGCATGGTGCCCCACGGCGAGTTCGTCCTCGTCCAGGAACAGCCAGCTTTCGCGCCGCGCCGCACCGGGCAGCGCGCCGGTGAGATAGCGCACCGCGAAATAGGTGTCCGGCGGCGCCTGCAGCGCGGCGGCGATCCCGGCTTCGCCGCGCACGCCGATGACCTGCAGGAACTCCTCGCTGCGCAGTGCGTAATAGAAGCTGTATATCTGCGGCGCCGCCCGCAGCGCCGTGATCAGCGTGGGCACCAGCACGTTGCGGTCCAGGCCGTTCTCGTCGAACATCAGTTGCGGGCTGCGCCGCGCATGCTGGGCCACCATGTTGCGCGCGGCCTGCAGCGTGGCCTGCAGCGGATCGGCATTGCGCTGGGCCACCTGCATGAACAGGGTCTGGGCGCTGTCGCGCGCCATGCTTTCGAACTTGGCCACCAGCGTGCTGACGGTCACCGCAGCCAGCAGGATGACGAAGGCAGCCAGCAGCACCGTGGGCAGCAGGTAGAACCGGACCTTGAATTTCGTGCGGTTGCGCATGGACGGACCCTTCCCCGCCGGCCGCTGAAAAAGCTGGCAGATTTTAGCTATCTCGAAATTTAAAGTTACATTTAATCTGTTTTGATGACATTTTCCTTAAGCTGAGGAAACCGGGATAGCATTTGCCTATCCAACGCCTTATCAAGGACAGCGGGGCCTGCCCCGCCGGGACCGCCCATGCTTTACGGATTCCTCGCAGACGCCGTGCTGGTCGTGCACGGATTGTTCGTGCTGTTCGTCGCCCTGGGCGCGGCGCTGGTGATCTGGCGCCCGCGCCTGGCCTGGCTGCACCTGCCGGCCCTGGCCTGGGGTGCAGGCATCATGTTGGTGGGCGGCATCTGCCCGCTCACGCCGCTGGAGAACGCGCTGCGCCAGGCCGGCGGCCAGCAAGGCTACGAGGGCGGATTCATCGAGCATTACCTGGTTTCGGCCCTCTATCCCGAGGGGGTGACCCGGCGTTTCCAGGTCGGACTGGGCCTGCTCGCGGTCGCCTGGAACGCGCTGCTGTACGGCATTGCCTGGCGCCGCCGCGCCCGCCGCGCATAGAATGGGCGCAAATCCAACCCCGGAGACACCGCACATGACCCCCAGCCAGATCGCCGAAGCCTTCCGAGAAGCCCGCCTGAACGCCACGGCGCTGGGGACGTATCCGGGCGTGGACGTGCCGGCGGACCTGCAGACCGCCTACAGCATCCAGACCACCGCGATCTCGGCCTGGCCCGGGCCGGTGGGCGGCTGGAAGGTGGCGGCCATCCAGCCCCAATGGCGCGACCGTTATCCGGCCGAACGCCTGGCCGGCCCGGTCTTCGCCGCGCACGTCTGGCCCGCCGAGCGGCGCGGCACGCAGCAACTGCCCGTGATCGAGAACGGCTATGCCGCCATCGAGCTGGAGTTCATCCTGCACATCGGCAAGACCCTGCCCCTGCGCGGCGACTGGCGCGATGCGCAGCAGTTGCGCGAGTACGTGGGCCAAGTGCATGCGGGCATCGAACTGGCGGCCAGCCCGCTGGCGGGCCTGAGCGCGCTGGGTCCGGGCGCGGTCATCAGCGATTTCGGCAACAACAGCGGCATCGTGGTCGGGCCGGCGCTGCCCGGCTTCTTCGACCAGCCGCTGGAACATTGGCAGACCCGCGTGCAGATCAACGGCCAGGCCGCCGGCGAAGGCAGCGCCGCCAAGGTGCCGGGCGGGCCGCTGCAGGCGCTGCTGTTCCTGGCCAATCACCTGGCCGATCGCGGCATTGCGCTCAAGGAGGGCGACTGGGTCTCCAGCGGCGCCACCACGGGCATCCATCCCGTGGTCATCGGCGACCGCTACACGGCGCACTTCGGCGCGGACATCACGCTGCAAGGCGAGATCGCCTCGGCGCTGAGCCTGCTGGCGCAGGCGCGCTGAGCCTGACGGCCGCGCCCGCGGGCGCGGCCTGCCCCGCGGCGCTCTACAATCGGCTTTTGGCTATTGCTGGAGCTGCCCATGCTGTGGGTCAAGACGCTGCACATCGTTTTCATCGCCTCGTGGTTCGCGGGCCTGTTCTACCTGCCCCGCATCTTCGTCAACCTGGCGCAGAACGACGAGCCGGCCGTGCAGGCCTGTCTGCTGGGCATGGCGCGCCGCCTGCTGCGCTTTACCACCATCCTGTCGGTGCCGGCCGTGCTGTTCGGGCTGTGGCTCTATGCGGGCTACGGCATCGGCATGGGCTCGGGCAACGGCTGGATGCACGCCAAGCTGGCGCTGGTGGCCGCGGCCATCGGCTATCACCACGGCTGCGCGGTGCTGCTGCGCAAGTTCGAGCAAGGCCGCAACACCCGCACGCACGTGTTCTACCGCTGGTTCAATGAAGTGCCCGTGCTGCTGCTGCTGGCCATCGTTGCCCTGGTCGTGGTCAAGCCTTTCTGATTTTCTTTCGGATTTTCCCGATGTCCTCGCAAGATGCGGACCCTCCGCGCAAGACCCTGAGCCTGAAGTCCCGAACAGCGCAGCCCGACGCCGCGGCGGGCGGGGGCACGCGCAAGCGCGCCGGCGCCCGGGCGCGGCAGGTGGCGCAGCACGAGAGGCTGGCCGCGCAGCAGCAGCGCGGGGCGGCGCCTGCCGTGCCGCGCGGGCGCGCCCCGCAGTCGCCCCGGCAGGCACGCGAGCCCGCGCGCGAGCCCTCCCCCGCCGTCGCGCTGCGCGCCGAGCCTCGCTCGCCGCGCGCCGCCAGCCGGCGGGACGGCCAGATATATCCGGTCTTCGCGCCCTGCCCGCAAGGCATGGAATCGGCGCTGGCCATCGAACTGCAGGCGCTGGGCTTCGAGGACGCCCAGCCCGACCGCGCCGGCGTGCGGCTGCACACCGACTGGACCGGCGTGCAGCGCGCCAACCTGTATTCGCGCCTGGCCACCCGCGTGCTGGTGCAGCTGGCGCATGCGCCGGTCGCCACCGAGGACGACATCCTGGAGCTGGCGCGCAGCGTGCCGTGGGAACGCTGGTTCGGCCCCGAGCACACCTTGCGGGTGGACACCTCGGCCATCCGCTGCCCCATGACCAGCCTGCAATACTGCAACCTGCGCGCCAAGGACGGCATCTGCGACCGGCTGCGCGAACGCGAGGGCGCGCGGCCCAGCATCGACACGGTGCGCCCGGACGCCCGCGTGCACCTGTTCCTGTCCGCCGAGACGGCCACCCTGTACCTGGACACCTCCGGCGAATCGTTGTTCAAGCGCGGCTGGCGCCTGGAAAAAGGCGAAGCCCCCCTGCGCGAGAACCTGGCCGCCGGCCTGCTGGCCCTGGCGGGCTGGGATCCGGCGCAGGCCTTGATGGATCCGTTCTGCGGCAGCGGCACCTTGCTGATCGAAGCGGCCTGGATCGCGCTGGGCGTGCCGCCCGGCATCTCGCGCCCCTTCGGCTTCGAGCGCCTGCGCGACCACGACGCGCACGCCTGGGAAACGCTGCGCCAGGAAGCCCGCGCGCGCATCCTGCCGCGGCTGGACGCGCCGCTGCTGGGCGTGGACATCGACGCCCAGGCCATCGACGCGGCGCGCCGCAATGCCGAACGCGCCTGGCTGTCGGCCGACAGCATCCGCTTCGAAGTGGGCGATGCGCGCCAGGCGATGCCGCCCGCGCCCGAAGGCTGGATCGTCACCAACCCGCCCTACGGCGAACGGCTGGAAGCCGGCGATGCCGGCTTCTGGGCCGAGTGGGCCAGCCACCTGAAGCGTCACTACGCCGGCTGGCACCTGAACGTGATCACCAGCGACCTGCGTTTTCCCCAGGCGCTGCGGCTCAAGGCCCACCGGCGCACGCCGGTTCACAATGGTGCGCTGGACTGCCGGCTTTTCGCCTTCGACCTGGTCGAAGGCGCCAATCGGCACAAAAACGGTGCCTGATTGTGGGCGGGATACGACTTTTACATGCTGCAACGCACCAAGCTGTTGCATTATTTCAGGGTAATCCCTATAATTCGGGTTAACCCTAAACGAGAAACGGCAAAACACTAGACAAGGCCGTTTCTCCCGAGTGTGCGTCGTGGGCCGGTCATCATCGCCCCCCACAATGGCACAGCAGTACAGCATTCTGTCGTACCGGTTTTCCCCTTGGGGGCTGCCAAGGCCCCTTTTCAAGCCTGCTGGTTTACCAGCAGGCTTTTTTTTTGCCGCCGGGCCGCCCCAAGGCAAAAACGCCCCCTCGGGGGGCTGCAAGCCGAAGGCGCAGCGTGGGGGTATTTTTTGCCGCCGGGCCGCCCCAAGTCCCCCCCCTCGCCGGCGATTCTTGGCGCAGCGCAACAAGGCGAATGCGGGATAATCGGCGCCATCATGACGACCCCGACCCTTGCCCTGCCTGCCGACCCCGCCGCCCCTTCGCGGCTGCGCCGCTTCGCCTGCATGATGTACGAAGGCGTGCTGCTGTTCGCCGTGGTGTTCCTGGCCAGCTACCTTTTCGATACCCTGACCCAGAGCCGCCACGGCCTGATGCTGCGCCACGCCCGCCAGGGCTGGCTGTTCGTCTGCATCGGCTTCTATTTCCTGCTGTGCTGGCGCAAGGGCGGCCAGACCCTGCCCATGAAGACCTGGCACATCCGCCTGGTGGACCTGCACGGCCAGGTGCCCGCCCTTCCCCGGCTGGCGCTGCGCTACCTGCTGGCCTGGGTGCTGCCGCTGGCGGCGGCCGCCGCCGTCTGGACCCTGGCCATGGCCACCGGGTGGCCGGCCAGCACCAGCCTGGTGGTCTTTGCGCCCTTCGCCAACTTCCTGGGCACTTTCGCGGGCGGCGGCCAGTTCCTGCACGACAGGCTGGCCGGCACGCGGCTGGTGGATCACCGGCCCTGAGCACGCCCGCCGGCACGCTCGCCGACGCGTGTCACAGAGCGGTCATTGCGCGGTCACAAGCCAGTCACCCCCCCATGCTTCCGTAGGCGTCATCCTCCTATGGAATGCCGCCGTGACCGATCCGCGACCCACCCACTGGCGTACTCTCTGGATATCCGACATCCACCTGGGCACCGCCGGCTGCAAAGCCGATTTCCTGCTGGATTTCCTGGAACACAACCACGCCAAGACCCTTTATCTCGTCGGCGACATCATCGACGGCTGGCAGCTGCGCCGCGGCTGGCACTGGCCGCGCTCGCACAACGACGTGGTCCAGAAGATCCTGCGCATGGCCCGCCAGGGCACGCGGGTGGTGTTCATCCCGGGCAACCATGACGAATTCGCGCGGCAGTTCGTCGGCTATGCCTTCGGCGACATCGAGGTGCTGGACGAAGACGTGCACCAGACCGCCGACGGCAAGCAGCTGCTGGTCCTGCACGGCGACCAGTTCGACCTGGTGGTCCAGCACGGCAAATGGCTGGCCTATGTGGGCGACCGGCTCTACAGCTTCGCACTGTGGCTCAACAACCACTACAACGCCCTGCGCCGGCGCCGCGGCCTGCCCTATTGGTCGCTGTCCCAGTATCTCAAGCACAAGGTCAAGGACGCGGTCTCGTTCATGACCGACTTCGAGGAAGCCCTGGCGGCCGAAGCCCGCCAGCGCGGGCTGGACGGCGTGGTCTGCGGCCACATCCACCGGCCGGAGATCCGCGAGGTCGAGGGCGTGCTCTACTGCAACGACGGCGACTGGGTCGAAAGCCTGTCCGCCCTGGCCGAGCAGCACGATGGCAGCCTGCACCTGCTGGACTGGTCGCATGTGCCGGTCGAACGCCTGGCGCGCCAGCGGGTGGACAAGCCGGCGCGGCCGGTCCGTCCGCCCCGCCCCGTCACGCTGCCGGCCTTGCCCTCGGCTTTGCAGCGCGAGGCCAAGCATCCGTACAAACCCTTAGACAATGCCTGAAGGACAAGGCTTGTATTGCAGTTAGCCTCCTACTCGGTCATGCTTGCGTCTTGAGAAACCGCTGGCGCGGCCGGCCAGGGCCCGCGCGGCCGGGCGGGTCGGCGCCCACTCCGCAAGGTGTTACCAGCGCTGCAGCACAGGGCCATGACCGACCACTACCAGGCGCTCTACAACTCGTTCCGCTGGCTGGTGCCGCCAGCCTTCAACATCGCGGAAGTCTGTTGCCACCGCTGGGCCGACAGCACCCTGGATGCCCGCCGCATCGCCCTCTACATCGAAGACGAAGCCGGCAACCGCGACGTCTGGACCTACGCGCGCCTGGGCCAGGCCACCAACCAGCTGGCCAACGGCCTGGTCAAGATGGGCGTCACCCGAGGCGACCGGGTCGCCGTCGTGCTGGGCCAGCGCCCCGAGACCGCGGTGGCCCACATGGCCATCTACAGCCTGGGCGCCATCGCACTGCCGCTCTCGCCCCTGTTCGGGCCCGACGCCCTGGAGCAGCGCCTGCGCGACGCCCAGGCGCGCGTGGCCATCGTCGACGAGCATTCGGCCGATAACCTGCTGGCTGCCGCCGACCGCTGTCCGGGGCTGAGCCAGATCATCGGCATCGGCCTGGACCACGAACGCCTGCTGCCCTGGCGCACGCTGCTGGCGCGCCAGCCGGCGCAGTTCCGCGCCGCCCCGACCCGCGCCTCCGACCCGGCCATCCTGCTCTATACCTCGGGCACCACCGGCGCGCCCAAGGGCGCGCTGCTGCCGCATGCCGCGCTGATCGGCAACCTGCCCGGCTTCGTCGCCTCGCAAGACTGGTTCCCCAAGCCCGGCGACGTGTTCTGGTCGCCGGCCGACTGGGCCTGGACCGGCGGGCTCATGGACGCGCTGCTGCCCTGCCTGTATTTCGGCTATCCCATCGTGGGCGCGCGCGGGCGCTTCACGCCCGAGCGCGCCTACGAACTGCTCGAACGCTATCGCGTCACCAACACCTTCCTATTCCCCACCGCGCTCAAGATGATGATGAAGAGCGTGCCCGAGCCGCGCTCGCGCTACAAGCTGGCGCTGCGCAGCATCATGAGCGCGGGCGAGAGCGTGGGCGTGACCGTCTTCGACTGGTGCCGCCAGGCCCTGGGCGTCACGCCCAACGAGATGTTCGGCCAGACCGAGATGAACTACCTGGTGGGCAACAGCGCGGCCAAGTGGCCGCCGCGGCCCGGCAGCATGGGCCGGCCCTATCCCGGCCACCAGGTCGCCGTGCTCGACGAGCAGGGCCGGCCGGCCAAGCCCGGCGAGATCGGCGAGATCGCGCTGAACCGCTACGACATCCACGGCCATCCGGATCCCATCCTGTTCCTGGGCTATTGGCGCAACGAAACCGCCACCCAGGAGAAGTTCACCGGCGACTGGTGCCGCACCGGCGACCTGGCGCGCGTGGACGAGGATGGCTACTACTGGTATGCAGGCCGTGCCGACGACGTGTTCAAGTCCTCGGGCTACCGCATCGGCCCGGGCGAGATCGAGAACTGCCTGATCGAGCACCCGGCGGTGGCCAATGCGGCGGTGGTGCCCAAGCCCGACGCCGAGCGCGGCGCGGTGGTCAAGGCCTACGTCGTGCTCACGCAGGAATATGCCGGGCGGCCGCGCGAGCAGGTCACCGAGGCGCTGCAGGCGCACGTGCGCACGCGCCTGGCACCCTACCAGTATCCCAAAGAAATCGAATACCTGGACAGCCTGCCCATGACCACCACGGGCAAGGTCCAGCGCCGCGTGCTGCGCCTGCGCGAGCAGGGCCGCCCGGGCTCGCCCAAGGCCGCGGCCTAGGGCACGGCAAGCCAGAGGACAGAGACCATCGACCATGCCCATCTACCAGCTGCAAGACAAGATCCCTCGCATCCACGAAGACACCTATGTGGCCGAATCGGCCGACCTCATCGGCCAGGTCACGCTCGAGGCCGGCGTCACCATCTGGTCCCAGGTCACGATACGCGCCGATAACGAACCCATCGTCATCAAGGCCGGCAGCAACGTGCAGGAATCCAGCGTGCTGCACGTGGACGCCGGCTTTCCGCTGACCGTGGGCGAGCGCGTCACCGTCGGCCACCAGGCCATGCTGCACGGCTGTACCATCCACGAGGGCGCCCTGATCGGCATGCAGGCCATCGTGCTCAATGGCGCGGTCATCGGCCGCAACTGCCTGATCGGCGCCGGCGCCATCGTGCCCGAGGGCCGGCAGATTCCCGACAACTCCCTGGTGATCGGCATCGGCAAGGTGGTGCGCGAACTCAGCCCCGAGGAAATCGCCGGCATGCACGCCGGCACCCAGCACTACATCGAGCGCGGGCGCGAATACCGGCAGTATCTGAAGCGCATCGGCTAGCCGCTGGCCCAGGGGGATCGGCTAACATTCCAGCATGACCGATACCCTCAAGAAATACCTGTTCGAAGGCCGCCAGGCCCGCGTGCAGATCGTCGACCTGCACGCCACCTGGCAGCAGGCGCAGGCCCATCACCGGCATCCTCCGGCCGTCCAGTCCCTGCTGGGCGAGCTGGTGGCCGCCTCGACGCTGCTGGCGGCCAACCTCAAGCTCGACGGTTCGCTGATCCTGCAAATGCACGGCGACGGGCCGATCTCCCTGCTGGTGGTCGAATGCCGCGGCGACCTGAGCCTGCGCGCCACCGTCAAGCTGCGTCCCGAAATGGCGCTGCCCAGCCAGGGCACGCTGCAGACGCTGCTCAATCCCGGCGGCAAGGGCCGCTTCACGGTCGTGCTGGACCCGCGCGAGAAACAGCCCGGGCAGCAGGCCTACCAGGGCGTGGTGCCGCTCGAAGGCGAAAGCGTCGCGCAGGTGCTCGAACACTACATGCGGGCTTCCGAACAGCTGGACACGCGCCTGTGGCTGGCGGCCGACGCCGACAAGGCGGCCGGCGTGCTGCTGCAGCGCCTGCCCGGCGAAGGCGGCAAGGTGACCGGCGCGCAGGCCCGCGGCGCCGACGACGACACCTGGGAACGCGCCTGCCAGCTGGCCGGCACCCTCGGGCACGACGAACTGCTGGCCACGGACAGCGACACACTGATCCACCGCCTGTTCTGGCAGGAGACCCTGCTGGCCTTCGAACCGGCGCCGGTACGCTGGCATTGCCCCTGCTCCAAGCAGCGGGTGGCCGACATGCTGCGCATGCTGGGCGCCCAGGAGGTCGAATCGATCCTGGAAGAGCAAGGTCAGGTCGAGGTCATCTGCGATTTCTGCGGCAAGCCCTACCGGTTCGACCCGGTCGATTGCGCCGAGCTGTTCCTGAACCAGCAAGGTGGCGAGGCGGGCACGCCGCCATCCGGGCCTCCCACGCTGCACTGAAGGCGGCGCGCCGCTGGCCGCGCGGGCGCGGCCCGCGCATCCATGCGGGCTTGCCGGCATGGACGGCCGGGCAACGGGCAGCCACACTGGCCCGCATCGCGCCCGTGCCCCTGCCCCATGACCGGTCATGCCCCGTCCTGCCTCCTGCCCGCCCTTTCCCGCCAGGCGCTCGGCGCGCCTTGCCTTGCCGGGCCTTGCCGGCCGCGCCGGCAAGGGGGCGCGGCGCTGATCGAATTCGTCGCCGGCGGGGCGCTGGTATTGGCCCTGGGCCTGCTCGTGCTGGAAACGGCCTATTGGCAGCTGGCCCGGCAGGTGGTCTCCCTGGCGCTGCTGCAGGCAGCCCGCGCCGGCGCCACCGGGCATGCCGAGCCACGGGTCATGGCCCAGGCGTTCGAAACCGCGCTGGCGCCGCTGCTGGCAAGCGGCCATGGCGCGCAACAGGCGCGGGCGCGCGTGCAGGCCATCGCGGCGCAGCGGGCCGCACGGGCCGGCCTGCCGGCCTGGCGCATCCAGGTCCTGTCGCCGACGCCGGCGCACTTTGCCGACTTCGCCCGGCCCGGCATCGGTCCGCAGGGCGGCCGCGCCATCGCGCACGACTACCAGTTCGAGCAGCATGGCGACCACCTGGGCAAATGGCCGGCGGGCCGCGGGCCGCGCTCGGGCCAGACCATCTTCCAGGCCAATGTGCTGGCCCTGCGGCTGACCTATCTGCACCAGCCCTTGAGCCCTTGGTTCGGCGCGCTGTTGCGGGTGCTGGCCGGCGACGGCCCGGCCGCGCAGGCGATGCGCCGCGCGGGGCTGCTGCCGATCACGGTCCAGACCGGCGTGACGCTGCAATCGAATGCGCGGAGCTGGCCGGCCTGGCGGGCGCCGGGCGGATGGATAGGCCCCTAGGCGGCGCTAGAGACTGCGCTAGGGACTGTCGTCCTCGCGGATCGCCGCCATATAGGGCGGCACGTCGGCGGGCGGCTCGCTGGAAACCAGCTCCAGGCGCTTGAGCATCTTGGGAACCGAGGCAGCCAGGTGGGCATCGAGCGCCTTGGCCGCGGCGGCCGCGCTGCGCCGGCCCAAGGCTTCCAGCACCAGCTTGTGCTCGGCCATGAACGGGTCCATGTCGGGCAGCTTGAAATAACCGCCCAGCATGTGCTTGTTGTTGATCAGCAGGGCCTGGTTCTGCTGCAGCATCTTCATCAGCTCGGGGTTGTCGCAATAGGCGATGCAGCGAAAGTGCAGGTCGCGCTCCAGCGTATCCAGCTCGTCCTCCGCCACGTCGGGATAGCGCTGCATCACGTCCATCAGGCGGGACCACATCTGGGCCAGCACGTGCTGCGGGATGCGCTCGGTGCTGCGCTTGAGCGCGGGCGGCTCCAGGTAGCGGCGGATCTCGTACAGCTGGCGCACCCGCGTCGGCGTCAGGGGCACGATGGTCCAGCGCCCGGCCGGATCCTTTTCCACCAGCCCCACGCCTTCGAGCCGCAGCAGCACCTCGTGCGCCACGGTGCGGCTCACGCCGAAGGTCTTGGCCAGCTCGGCCTCGATGATGCGCAAGGCGCCGTAGAGGGACCGGTTGCACACTTCCAGCTCGACCTTGTCGTAGATGCCGATCCAGGAGTCCGGCGTGCGCAAGGGCGCCATCTGCGCCGCGAATGCCGCGATCGATCCGGCCGACAGGCGGCGCAGGCGCTGGACCTGTTCCGGACGGCCCACCACGAAGCCGCGCCCCGTGTGCTTGTGCAGCACGCCGCGGGCGGCCAGCTCCTCGAGCGCGGCCTTGACGGGCGTGCGGCTGACCGACATCGCCTGCGCGATGATGGTTTCGTTGACCAGATCGCCCGCCTTGAGCGCACGCTGCGCGATGGCGGTTTCCATGGCCGTGGCGATGGCCTGGTAAAGCGGCGCCACAGGCGCGGCGGCCGGCCGTTTTTTTTTCATTTCCTTCCCTTGCGCCGGCGCCGGCCGCCTCGTGCAGGCCGGTCCCGGAAAACCCTAATTTTATAAAACGATTTATGTGTGCAATGATCGTTTCCACTTCCCGGCCGGGCACGCAGAAGGCCAGCGGCGGGAAGCCAACCGCGTCAGCGGCGGGACGGCGCCACGCACGAGCTCCGCCCGCGGCCGGTTGCCGCCTACGCAGCACCACAAGGAGACAAGCATGAATCATCCGCAAGGCTCGACCGGCGCGTTCACGCGCCTGTGCCGCACCCTGGCCGGCTGCGGCCTGCCGGCAGTCCTGTCGCTGGCGCTGTTGGCCGCCCCCTGGGCCGCGCGCGCCGATTATCCCGAAAAACCGCTCACGCTCATCGTGCCCTGGGCCGCGGGCGGAGGCACGGATTCAGTGGCGCGGGCCATCGCCTCCGCCCTGGAAAAAGAACTGGGCGTGATCGTCAACGTGGTCAACCGCACCGGCGGCAGCGGCGTCGTCGGCCATTCGGCCATGGCCACCGCCAAGCCCGACGGCTACACCATCGGGCTGATCACCGGCGAGCTGACGATGATGCACTGGCAAGGCCTGACCAAGCTGACCTACAAGGATTTCACCCCGCTGGGCATGATCAACTACGATTATGCCGGCATCCAGGTCGCCAGCAACGCCAAGTACCAGGACGTCAAGAGCCTGATCCAGGACATCGCCCAGCAGCCCAAGGGCACGCTCAAGGCCTCGGGCACCGGCCAGGGCGGCATCTGGCATATCGCGCTGGCGGGCCTGCTGCTGGACCAGCAGATCGCGCCCGACCAGGTCACCTGGATCCCCAGCCAGGGCGCGGCGCCGGCCATGGTCGAACTGGTCTCGGGCGGCATCGACATCGTGCCCTCGTCCATCGCCGAAGGCCGTTCGATGCTCGATGCCAAGCGCTCGAAGGCGCTGGCGGTGATGGCGCCCGAACGCAACCCCAGCTATCCCGACGTGCCCACGCTCAAGGAAGGCCTGGGCACCGGCTACACCATCGGCGTGTGGCGCGGCATCGCCGGGCCCAAGGGCCTGGACGAGCAGATCGCCGCCAAGCTGGAAAGCGCCATCCAGGCCGCCTTCCAGAGCGACACCTACAAGGGCTTCATGAGCAAGCAGGGCTTTGGCGCCGAATGGCGCGGCCGGCAGGACTTCGAGAAGTTCCTGGCCGAGAACGACGCCATGATGGGCGATCTCATCGAGAAGGTGGGGCTCAAGCGCTAGCGGGCCCGCGCGCGGCCTCGCTCCTGCACAAGGACGCAGCAATGAGAGACTTCGCCCTGGGCCTGGCCTTCGCCATACTGGGCGCGGCCATCATCGCCATCGCCAAGGATTTCCCGACGGTCGGCAACCTCGAATACGGCGCCTCGCTGTTTCCGGTGATCACGGGCAGCGGCATGCTGGCCTGCGGCGCGTTGCTGGCGGCGCGCAACGCGCTGCCGGCGCTGCGCGCCCTGCGCGGCGCGGGCGCGGCGCCGCTGCGCCCGCACCTGGGCCGGCTGGCCCGCCTGGCGCTGCCCTGCGTGCTGGTGGTGCTGTACATCTACGGCAACGAGCGCATCGGCAGCGCGCCGGCCATGTTCCTGCTGATGCTGGTGCTGTTTCGCGCCGGCGCCGTGCGGTGGCGGGTGGCGCTGCCCGTATCGCTGGGCGCCGCGGTGGTCATCTATCTGGCCTTCACCCGCCTGCTGGCCGTGCCGCTGCCGGCCGGCCTGCTGGGCTTCTAGGAGCGCGCCATGTCCGAAGTCCTGGCCGGCATGGCGCTGGTGATCAACCCCGAGGTCTTGACGGTGGCCCTGGTGGCCGCGGTGTTCGGCGTGTTCGTCGGCGCGGTGCCGGGCCTGACCGCCACCCTGGCGGTGGCCCTGCTGGTGCCGCTGACCTTCCACATGGAGCCGATTCCGGCCATCACGGCCGTGGTCACGACCTCGGCCATGGCCATCTTCGCCGGGGACATACCGGGCACGTACCTGAACATCCCGGGCACGCCTTCCTCGGCCGCCTACGTGGCCGATGCCAGCGCGCTGGGGCGCCAGGGCCGGGCGCGCCAGACGCTGGGCGTGATCCTGGTCTGCTCGATGATCGGCGGACTGGCCGGCTCGGTAATGCTCATGCTGGTGGCGCCCACGCTGGCCGAGTTCGCGCTGAACTTCAGCTCCTTCGAATACTTCTGGCTGGCCGTCCTGGGCCTGAGCTGCGCGGCCTTCATCGCCTCGGGCACCGTGCTCAAGTCGCTGCTCTCGCTGATGCTGGGGCTGTTCCTGGCCACGGTGGGCCTGGACGTGACCACCGGCGCGCCGCGCTTTACCTTCGACATCCCGGACCTGTTCGGCGGCATCAATTTCATCCCGGTGATGATCGGCTTTTTCGCCATCAGCGAAGTGATGTACCTGTACCGCAACCTGGAAGGCAAGAGCACGCTGGCCATCGTCAAGGATGCCGGTGCGGTCTTCGAAGGCCTGGGACGCACGCTGCGCGCCTATTGGCGCAACGTCACGCGCGGCTGTTCGGTGGGCGTGATCTCCGGCGTGCTGCCAGGAGCCGGCGCCGATCTCGCGGCCTGGATCGCCTACGCGCTGGGCAAGAAGCGCTCGCGCACGCCCGAGCGCTTCGGCAAGGGACATATCGAGGGCATCGTCGATGCCGGTTCGGCCAACAACACCGCGGTGATCGGCGCCTACGTGCCGGCGCTGGTATTCGGCATACCCGGCGATTCCATTACGGCCATCGTCATCGGCGTGCTCTACGTCAAGGGCATCAATCCCGGCCCGACCATCTTCAGCGGCGACGGCGCCATGGTGTATGCGCTGTTCACGGCGTTCTTCGTTGCGAACCTGATCCTGCTGCCGGTGGGCTATATGGCGATCCGGCTGGCGCACATGCTGGCGCGCATCCCGGCGCGCGTGCTGATGCCGGTCATCCTGTGCTTTAGCATCGTCGGCGCCTTCGCGATCAACAATTCCGTGACCGACCTGTGGATCATGCTGCTGGCCGGCGTGGCCGGCTACCTGATGATCTCGGCGCAAATCCCGCTGGCGCCCGCGATCCTCGGCCTGGTGCTGGGCAATATGCTGGAAAACAACTTCATGGCCTCGATGCTCAAGACCAGCGGCAACTTCCTGGAGTTCGTCTCGCGGCCCTTGAGCGCCGTGCTGGCCTCGCTGGTGCTGCTGATCGTCCTGTGGCCGCTGCTGCGCCGGCTGGCGCGCCGGCACGCCGGCCAGGCCCGGCCGCCGGGCTGAGGCCGCCCGTTCGGCCTTCACGCGGGGCTCGCGGCCGCCGCTTTTTCATGACTGTTCTGCCCCACTCAGGAACCCATACGTGACCCGCATCGAACTCTCCCCGCTGAGCGACTTCATCGACAGGCTGTTCCAAAGCGCCCAGGCCGCGCCCGAGGTGGCCGCCGTGACGACCCGCGTGCTGGTCCAGGGCGACCGGCTCGGCCAGCACACCCACGGCGTCAAGCTGGCGCGCGGCTATCTGCGCGACCTGCGCAGCGGCCATGCCAGCGCCGATCCCGCGCGCCTGCGCACGCTCAAGTCGGCCGCGTCGATCCGGCTGTACGACGCCGGCTACCTGCTCGGGCCCTGCGTCATGGACGCGGTGCTGGGCTGGGCCACCGAAGCGGCGCGCACGCATGGCGTGGCCGTGGCCAACGTCAGCCGAAGCCACCACATCGCCTGCCTGGGCGCCTATCTCAAGCAGGCCACGGACCAGAACCTGGTCTGCCTGATCATGTGCTCGGACCCGGCCGTGGCCTCGGTGGCCCCCTATGGCGGCACGCGCGCGCTGTACACGCCCAATCCCCTGGCGGTCGGCATCCCCGGCGAGCCCGATCCGGTGCTGATCGACGTCAGCATGTCCAGCATCACCAACGGCATGGTGCAGAAACGCCGCGCCCTGGGCCAGCGGCTGGACCATCCCGTCATCCTGGCCGCCGACGGCAGCCTGAGCGACGATCCCGCCGCCCTGTCGGCCGACCCGCCCGGCACCATCCTGCCGCTGGGCGGCATGGCCTATGGGCACAAGGGCTATGCGCTGGGCCTGATGGTCGAGGCCATGACCTCGGGGCTGGGCGGCCACGGCCGCAAGGACCGGCCGCAAGGCTGGGGCGCCTCCGTCCACGTGCAGGTCATCGACCCCGATTTCCTGGGCGGAGTGGCCGCCCTGAAGGCCGAGCTGGCCGTATTCGCCCAGGGCGTGGCCGACAATCCCCCGCTGGACCCGGCCCGGCCGCCCCGGCTGCCGGGCGCCCAAGGCATGCGCAATTGGCGGCGCGCCGAGCGCGAAGGGGTGGTCCTGCCCGAGGATGTCATCGCCGAACTGCGCGCCGCCGCCCAGGAGGCCGGGCTGCCCTATCCCTTCTGAACCGCCGGGCAAGCCGACGGCGCAGCGTGGGGGCCTTTTCGGTTTTCGCATAAAAAAGCCATTACATGAGGCATGACCATCATGATCAACATCAGCGCGGCCAGGACCGTCAAGCTTCATCCCCAGGACAACGTGGCGGTGGCCTGTCGCCCCCTGGGCAAGGGCGCGGACACCGGGCATGACGGCATCCGCACCGAAACCGCGGTGCCGCTCGGGCACAAGATCGCCATCCAGGCCATCGGGCGCGACCAGGCCGTGCGCAAGTACGGCCAGGTGATCGGCTTTGCCTCGGCGGACATCCTGCCCGGCCAGCACGTGCACACCCACAACGTGGCGATGAAGGACTTCGCGCGCGATTACGACGTGGGCCAGGACTTGCGCGAGACGGCGCTGGTGCCGCCTTCGGCGCGCGCCCGGTTCATGGGCTATCGCCGCGCCAACGGCAAGGCCGGCACGCGCAACTACATCGGCATCCTGACCACCGTGAACTGCTCGGCCACCGTGGCCCGCCACGTCGCCGCCGCGATCGAGCGCAGCGGCATGCTGGCGCGCTATCCGGGCGTGGACGGGGTCGTGGCGCTGACCCACGGCACGGGCTGCGGCATGGCCGATTCCGGCGAGGGATTCGCCGTGCTGCAAAGAACGCTGTGGGGCTATGCCCGCCATCCGAACTTCGCCGGCATCCTCATCCTGGGACTGGGCTGCGAAGTCAACCAGATCCGCTTCCTGACCCAGGCCTATCAGCTCGAGGAGCACCGCGACTTTCGCCTGCTCAACATCCAGGAGACCGGCGGCACGCGCAGCACCGTGGAAAAAGCCTGCGCCTACGTCGAGCAGATGCTGCAGGCGGCCCAGGGCTGGACCCGCGAGCCGATCTGCGCCAGCGAGCTCATCCTGGCCCTGCAATGCGGCGGCTCGGACGGCTATTCGGGCATCACCGCCAACCCGGCGCTGGGCCATGCCGCCGACCTGCTGGTGCGCCAGGGCGGCACGGCCATCCTGTCCGAAACCCCGGAAATCTACGGCGCCGAGCACCTGCTGACCCGGCGCGCCGTCAGCGAGGAAGTGGCCGAGAAGCTGATCGGCCACATCCGCTGGTGGGAGGACTATACGCAGCGCAACGGCGGGCAGATGGACAACAATCCCTCGCCGGGCAACAAGGCCGGAGGGCTGACCACCATCCTGGAGAAGTCGCTGGGCGCCGTGGCCAAGGGCGGCACCACCAACCTGACCGCGGTCTACCGCTATGCCGAGCCGGTCACCGAGCGCGGCTTCGTCTTCATGGACAGCCCCGGCTTCGACCCGGCCTCGGCCACCGGGCAGATCGCCAGCGGCGCCAACGTGCTGTGCTTTACCACCGGGCGCGGCTCGGTCTCGGGATTCAAGCCGGTGCCCTGCATCAAGATCGCCTCGAACTCGGCCATGTACGAGCGCCTGAAGGAAGACATGGACGTCAACTGCGGCGGGATCATCGAAGGACAGACCACCATCGCGCAGGCAGGACAGGAAATCTTCGAGCTGATCCTGCGGGTGGCTTCGGGAGAGCCGAGCAAGTCCGAGGCGCAGGGGTTCGGGGATAGCGAGTTCGTGCCGTGGCAGATTGGGGCGGTGATGTAAGGGGGCTGACCGTGGCCGGTTGGGCGAGCTTTGTCTCTACGGCTTCGCTTGGAACACGTCCGTTTGAACACGTCCGCCGAGACCGGTCGGGGCGTCGGGCGATGCCGTCGCCGTGCGGCGCGGTTGCGCCGCGCCCGGCGCCAGAAATCGCCCGCCACCCCGCCCGGCCTCGGCGGACTGCGTAGTCTGGGCTTGGTCCGGCGCTGGCACCGGAGTCGTTCAAGCCGCCCGGCGGTGTTGTGATCACACGGCTAAGGAGGCCGGCGGGGCCGGGCGGGGTGGTGGGCGAGCATGAGCCCGACGCCCCGACCGGCCACGCCGGCCGTCAAGCAAGCGGCCTAACCCAAAAAACCGCCTCGCCAAAAAACCTCACCGCACCAACGCCTTCAACGCCCCCCCTTCCCCGACGGCGTAATCTGCGGCGGCTGCACGTTGGGCGGCAGGATCTGCACGAACACCTCGCCCTCCCGCATCATCCCCAGCTCGCCGCGCGCGCGCTCTTCCACCGCCTCGGTGCCTTCGCTCAGATCCCGCACTTCGGCGTCCAAGGCCGCGTTGCGCGTGCGCAGGCCTTCGTTGATCTCGCGCTGCTCGGCTACCTGCCGCTGCAGGTCCCAGACGGTGAACCAGCCGCCCTTGCCCCACCAGAGCGGATACTGGATGAGGCACACCAACGCGACGAGCACCAGCAGCAGTAGACGCATCGAACGGCCCGTGCAGGGCCCCGGGGCGGCGGCAAGAGGACGCCGCCCCGGGGCTGCGGATTAACGCAGGTTGTAGAACGCTTCGCGGCCGGGGAAGGAAGCCACCTCGGCCAGTTCTTCCTCGATGCGCAGCAGCTGGTTGTACTTGGCCATGCGGTCCGAGCGCGACAGCGAGCCGGTCTTGATCTGCATGGCGTTGGTGGCCACCGCGATGTCGGCGATGGTCGAATCCTCGGTCTCGCCCGAACGGTGCGACACCACCGCGGTATAGCCCGAGCGCTTGGCCAGCTCGATGGCCGCGAAGGTTTCGGTCAGCGTGCCGATCTGGTTGATCTTGATGAGGATGGAGTTGGCCACGCCCTGGGCGATGCCCTGCTTGAGGATCTTGGTGTTGGTGACGAACAGGTCATCGCCCACCAGCTGCACCTTCTTGCCCAGCTGCTCGGTCAGCAGCTTCCAGCCTTCCCAGTCGTTCTCGGCCATGCCGTCCTCGATCGAGATGATCGGGTACTTGTCGCACCAGGTGGCCAGCAGGTTGGTGAATTCCTGCGCCGACAGCGCCACGCCGCCTTCGCCGGCCAGGTGGTACTTGCCGTCGCGGAAGAACTCCGAGCTGGCGCAGTCCAGGCCCAGGGCGATCTGCGAGCCGGCTTCGTAGCCGGCCGCCTCGATGGCGCGCAGGATCAGCTGGATGGCGGCCTCGTGGTTGGCCACGTTGGGCGCGAAGCCGCCCTCGTCGCCCACCGCGGTGGACATGCCCTGGTCGTGGATCAGCTTCTTGAGCGCGTGAAAGACCTCGGCGCCCATGCGCAGCGATTCGCGGAAGCTGCTGGCGCCCACCGGCAGGATCATGAACTCCTGCATGTCCAGCGTGTTGTTGGCATGCGCGCCGCCGTTGATGACGTTCATCATGGGCACGGGCATGCTCATGGGGCCGCTGCCGCCGAAGTAGCGGTACAGCGACAGGCCCGATTCGTCGGCCGCGGCGCGGGCCACGGCCATGCTGGCGGCCAGCAGCGCATTGGCGCCCAGGCGCTCCTTGTTCTCGGTGCCGTCCAGCTCGATCAGCGTGCGATCGACGAAAGTCTGCTCCTGCGCATCCAGGCCCATCAAGGCCTCGGAGACCTCGGTATTCAGGTTCTCGACGGCGCGCAGCACGCCCTTGCCCAGGTAGCGGCCCTTGTCGCCGTCGCGCAGCTCGATGGCCTCGCGCGCGCCGGTGGAGGCGCCCGAGGGCACGGCGGCGCGGCCCATGGCGCCGGATTCGAGCAGCACGTCGCACTCGACGGTGGGATTGCCGCGCGAATCCAGGATCTCGCGGCCGATGATATCGACGATTGCACTCATGGTTATCAGGTTCCTTGAACGATGAACATATTCATGATGGCGGCGCCCTCGCGGGCATTGCGGGCGCGGCGGTACTGCCAGGAATCGTAGAACGCCTGCGCGGCCGCCATGCTGGGGAATTCGATCATCACCGTGCGGCCGGGTTCGCGGCCCTCGAGCCGGCGGGTCTCGCCCCCGCGCACCAGCACCTTGGCATCGTGCGCGCGCATCGCCAGCGTCGAGAGGCGCTTGTAGTCCTCGTAGCGCTGCGGATGGGTCACTTGCACGTCTGCGATAAGGTAGGCGGTCATTTCCGGTCTCCTTGCCCTGGCGGGCGGTCTATCTGTGCGCCGACGGCGGGCGTGCGGCGCGGTTGATCGGGTCCGCTGTCAAGCGTACCGGTTTTCGAGCAGCTCGCCGCGCTTGACCATGGCATCGAGCGCCACCAGCGATTCGAGCAGGCCGGCCATGTGCGCCAGCGGCACCGCGTTGGGGCCGTCGGACAAGGCCTTGGCCGGGTCCGGATGGGTTTCCATGAACAGGCCGGCCACCCCCACGGCCACCGCCGCGCGCGCCAGCACCGGCACGAACTCGCGCTGCCCGCCCGAGGAGCTGCCCTGCCCGCCCGGCAGCTGCACCGAATGGGTGGCGTCGAACACCACCGGACAGCCGGTCTCGCGCATGATGGCCAGCGAACGCATGTCCGAGACCAGGTTGTTGTAGCCGAAGGAAGCCCCGCGCTCGCACACCATGATGTTGCGCCCGTCGCCGCCGGCCTCGATGGCCGCGGCGCGGGCCTTGGCGGCCACCTGCTTCATGTCGTGCGGCGCAAGGAACTGGCCCTTCTTGATGTTGACCGGCTTGCCCGAGGCCGCGCAGGCGCGGATGAAATCGGTCTGGCGGCACAGGAAGGCCGGGGTCTGCAGCACGTCCACCACCTGGGCCACCGGGGCCACCTGGTCGATCTCGTGCACGTCGGTCAGCACCGGCACGCCCAGCTGCGCCCGCACCTCGGCAAGGATGGCCAGGCCCTCGTCCATGCCCGGTCCCCGGAAGGAGGCGCCCGAGCTGCGATTGGCCTTGTCGAAGGAGCTTTTATAGATGAAGGGGATGCCCAGCTTGCCGGTGATTTCCTTGAGCGCGCCGGCCGTATCGAAGGCCAGCTGGCGCGATTCGATCACGCACGGGCCGGCGATCAGGAAGAAGCGGTGCGACAGGCCCGCCTCGAAACCGCACAGATCGATGGTGTCGCTGGCCGGGGCCGGCGGCTGGCCGGCGGTCGAGACGGATGCCTGGGTCATGGTCACTGCGCCTGGGTCTGCTGGCGGCCGGCCTGGTGGGCCAGCGCCGCCTGGATATAGCTGGAGAACAGCGGATGGCCGTCGCGCGGCGTGGAGGTGAACTCGGGGTGGAACTGCACGCCCACGAACCAGGGGTGCCCGGGCAGCTCCATCATCTCGGGCAGGTTCTCGGTCGGGGTGCGGGCGCTGATGACCAGGCCGGCCTCTTCCAGCCGCGGCACGTAGACGTTGTTGACCTCGTAGCGGTGGCGGTGGCGCTCGTTGACCTCGTCGCCGTAGATGCGCTGGGCCAGCGTCCCGGGCTTGACCGGGCAACGCTGCGAGCCCTTGCGCATGGTGCCGCCCAGGTCGGAATTCTCGTTGCGCTGCTCGACCTTGCCTTCGCGGTCCATCCACTCGGTGATCAGGGCCACCACCGGATGCGGCGCGGAAGGGTCGAATTCGGTGCTGTTGGCCCCGCCCAGGCCCGAGACGTGGCGGGCGAACTCGATCACGGCCAGCTGCATGCCCAGGCAGATGCCCAGGTAGGGCACCTTGTTCTCGCGGGCGTAGCGGATGGCGGCGATCTTGCCCTCGGTGCCGCGCTTGCCGAAGCCGCCGGGCACGAGGATGGCATCCAGGTGCTCGAGCTGGGCCGTGCCGTGCTGCTCGATCTCCTCGGAGTCGATGTACTCGACCACCACGCGGCTGCGGGTGTGGATGCCGGCATGCACCAGCGCCTCGGTCAGCGACTTGTAGGACTCGGTCAGGTCGACGTACTTGCCGACCATGCCGATGCGCACCTGGTGCTGGGGATGTTCGAGCGCCTCGATCAGGCCGTCCCACATGGACAGGTCGGCCGGCGGGGGCGAGATGCCCAGCGCCTCGCAGACCAGCGTGTCCAGGCCCTGCTTGTGCAGCATGGCCGGGATCTTGTAGATGGAATCGACGTCCCACACCGAGATGACGGCGTCCTGCGGCACGTTGGAGAACAGCGAGATCTTGGCGCGCTCGTCATCCGGGATGGGGCGGTCGGCGCGGCACAGCAGGGCGTTGGGCGTGATGCCGATTTCGCGCAGCTTCTGCACCGAGTGCTGGGTGGGCTTGGTCTTGAGCTCGCCCGCCGAGGCGATGAAGGGCACCAGGGTCAGGTGCACGAAGGCCGCGTTGTTGCGGCCCAGGCGCAGGCTCATCTGGCGCGCCGCCTCCAGGAAGGGCAGCGACTCGATGTCGCCCACGGTGCCGCCGATCTCGACGATGGCCACGTCGGTGGCGCCGTTCCAGGCCGCATCGGCGCCGCGCGCGATGAAATCCTGGATCTCGTTGGTGATGTGCGGGATGACCTGCACCGTCTTGCCCAGGTAGTCGCCGCGGCGCTCCTTGCGCAGCACGGACTCGTAGATCTGGCCGGTGGTGAAGTTGTTGACCTTGCGCATGCGCGCCGAGATGAAGCGCTCGTAGTGGCCCAGGTCCAGGTCGGTTTCGGCGCCGTCCTCGGTCACGAACACCTCGCCGTGCTGGAACGGGCTCATGGTGCCGGGATCGACGTTGATATAGGGATCGAGCTTCAGGAGGGTGACCTGAAGGCCGCGCGATTCGAGGATGGCGGCGAGCGATGCAGCGGAGATTCCCTTACCCAGGGAAGACACCACCCCACCCGTGACAAATACATACTTGGTCATCGTCTGAGACGCCCGTGCAAGCGGGCGCGTGCGGGAAATTTGGATTATAGCGGCTCGGTGCGCCGGTGCAGCCACGCCAGGGCGGGCCCCGACACCAGCGGCGCCAGCCGCTCGCGCACCTGGCGATGGTAGGCGTCGAGCCAGGCGATTTCATCCGGGCGCATCAGGCCGCGATCCACGCAGCGCGTGTCGATCGGACACAGCGTCAAGGTCTCGAAACGCAGGAAATCGCCGAATTCGGTGGTCTCGGCCGGCACCGCCAGCACCAGGTTCTCGATGCGGATGCCCCAGCGGCCCGGCCGGTACAGCCCCGGTTCGTTGGAGGTGATCATGCCGGCCTGCATGCCGCTGTGCGGGCCTTGCGGGGCGCGGTGCGAGATGCCTTGCGGGCCCTCGTGCACGTTCAGGAAGTAGCCCACCCCGTGGCCGGTGCCGTGGCCGAAATCGGCCCCACCCTGCCAGATGGGCGCGCGCGCCAGCGCATCGAGCGCGCCGGCGTGCAGGCCCGCCGGGAAAACCGCGCGCGACAGGGCGATCATGCCCTGGAGCACCCGGGTGTAGTCGCGTTTTTGCTCGGGCAGCACCGTGCCCACCGGCACGACCCGGGTGATGTCGGTGGTGCCGTCCAGGTATTGGCCGCCCGAGTCGATCAGCAGCAGCCCGTCGCCTTCGATGCGGGCATGCGACTCGGGCACGGCGCGGTAATGCGGCATCGCGCCGTTGGCATTGAAGGCGGCGATGGTGGGAAAGCTGGGCGAGACGTAGCGCGCGCGCCGCGACCGGCAGGCGATCAGCTGCGCGTCGATGTCCAGCTCGGTCAGCGGCTGGCCCTGCGCCAGCGCCTGCTCGAACCAGGCGAAGAATTCGCACAGCGCCGCGCCGTCCTCGGCCATGGCCCGGCGCACGTGCGCGGCCTGGGCCTCGGACTTGCGCGCCTTGAGCCACTGCGAGGGATTCAGGCTTTCGGTCTTTTGCACGAAGGCTGCCGCCTCCAGCAGCCCGGCGCTCACGCGGGCGGGATCGATCAGCAGCACGTCGGTCTCGGGCAGGCAGGCCAGCGCGCCGCCGATCTCGCCGTAACCCTGCACGGTCACCGCGTCGCGGGCCAGCTCGGCCTGCAAGGCGGGATCGATCTTGTCCGGCGCCACGAACAGGCGCGCCTGGTCCGGACCGATCAAGGCATGGGCCAGGAACACGGGGTTGTAATCGACGTCCGCCCCGCGCAGGTTGAACAGCCAGGCGATATCGTCCAGCGACGACAGCAGGTGCCAGCGCGCGCCCAGCTCGGCCATGGCCTGGCGCACCTGCGCGAGCTTGTCGGCGCGCGGCTGGCAGGCATATTCCAGCGCATGTTCATAGACCGGGGCATCGGGCAGCGCCGGCCGGTCGTCCCAGATGCGCGCCAGCAGGTCCTGCCCGGTTTCGACGGCCACCCCGGCCGCCTGCAGCGTCTCGCGCAGGCGTCGCAAGCCCGAGACGGACACCGACCAGCCGTCGACGGCCACGCGCGCGCCCTTGGGCGCGGCCTGCGCCAGCCATTCGGCATGCCCGCCGCCCGCCCCCTGCAGCTTCATCATCGCGATCGGCGTGCCGGCCAGCTGCGCCTGGGCCTGCTCCCAATAGCGGCTGTCCACCCAGAGCGCGGCCTGCTCCAGGGCGACCACCAGCGTGCCGGCCGAGCCGGTAAAGCCCGAGAGCCACTGGCGGCCCTGCCAGTGCGCGGGCAGGTATTCGGACAGGTGCGGGTCCGCGGTGGGGATGATGCAGGCGTACAGGCCTTCTGCGCGCAGGACGTCGCGCAGGCGGGCAATGCGGTCGGCGATGGCGTTCATGGCGGAGATGATAATGCCCGGGCGGCGAATTCGACGAACGCCCTCACCCGCGCCGCCGACTGGTGGCGCGGATCGTACACCACGTAGATATCGGCATCGGGCGTCGCGTACTGCGGCAGCACCTGCACCAGTTGCCCATTGGCCAGGTAGCGCGCGATGTCCCATTCGGCCCGCATCAGTATGCCGTGGCCGTCCAGGGCCCAGCGCACCGCGATTTCCCCGTCGTTGGTGGCCAGGTTGCCGTAGGTCTTGACGGTAACGGTGCGTGCCTGGCGCCCGCGCCCGGCGGTCAGCCGCCAGGCGCCGTAGGCCTGCTCGCCCTGGCGGATGCCGATGCAATTATGGTGCTTCAGGTCGGCCGGCGTGCGCGGCGTGCCGTGCCGAGCCAGGTATCCGGGCGCGGCGCACAGCAGGCGCCGGTTGGCCGCGATACGCCGTGCTATCACGCGCGCCTCGGGCGGCGCGCCGAAGCGGATGCAGACATCGAAAGCATCGTCGGTCAGCGGCGGCGGGTTCACCGAAAGCTGCAACTGCACGTCCAGTTGCGGGTGCTTGGCCACGAAACGGGATATCAGCGGCGCGACATGGCTGCGTCCGAATCCCAGCGTGGCGTTGACGCGCAGCAGCCCCTTGGGGATGACTTTCGAAGCGTCCAGCGCCTCTTGCATGGCCTGCATCGCGTCCAGGATGCGCCGGGCATGCTCCAGGTAGACCTGCCCGTCCGGGGTCAGGCTCATGCGGCGCGTGCTCCGGTTGACCAGCGCCACGCCCGCGCGCGCCTCCATCTGGGCCAGGTGCCGGCTGACCGCCGGCGTGCTGATGCCCAGTTCCCGGGCGGCCGCGCTCAGGCTGCCGGCGCCGGCCAGCACGGAAAAGAATCCTAGGTCAGCCGGCTGTATCGTGCTGGCCATCGCAAGCCCTCCACCTTTAACTTGAAGTCAACGATGCTTTGCCTGCCGCCGCGCGCACGCGCGGCAGGCGGCTCCTATAGTCGCAGACAGCATTCAACGACAGGAGCACCGCATGAAAACCTACGCCATCGCCACCATACCCGGGGACGGCATCGGCAAGGAAGTCATCCCCGCCGGCCGGCGGGTGCTGGAACAACTGGCGCAAAGCGAAGGGGGCCTGCGCTTCGAGTTCGAGGATTTCGACTGGGGCGGCGACTATTACCGCCAGCACGGCGCGATGATGCCCGAGGATGGGCTGGATCGGCTGCGCGGCAAGGACGCGATTCTTTTCGGTTCGGCCGGCGATCCCGAGATTCCCGACCATATCACGCTATGGGGCCTGCGCCTGAAGATCTGCCAGGGCCTGGACCAATACGCCAACGTGCGGCCCACGCGCATCCTGCCGGGCATCGACGCGCCTTTGAAGCGCTGCGCGCCGGACGACCTGGACTGGGTCATCGTGCGCGAGAACTCCGAAGGCGAATATGCCGGCGTGGGCGGCCGGGTGCACCAAGGCCATCCGCTGGAGGCGGCCACCGACGTCAGCATGATGACGCGCGCCGGCGTCGAGCGCATCCTGCGCTTTGCCTTCGAACTGGCCGCTTCGCGCCCGCGCCGGCTCCTGACCGTCATCACCAAGAGCAATGCCCAGCGGCACGCCATGGTGATGTGGGACGAGATCGCCGCGCAGGTCGCCGCCGAGTTCCCGCACGTCACATGGGACAAGGAGCTGGTCGACGCCGCCACCGCCCGCATGGTGAACCGGCCCGCCTCGCTGGACACCATCGTGGCCACCAACCTGCACGCCGACATCCTCAGCGACCTGGCGGCGGCGCTGGCGGGCAGCCTGGGCATTGCCCCGACCGGCAACATCGACCCCCTGCGCCGCTACCCCTCGATGTTCGAACCGATCCACGGCTCGGCCTTCGACATCATGGGCAAGGGCTGGGCCAACCCCATCGGCACCTTCTGGTCGGCAGTGATGCTGCTGCAACACCTGGGCGAGCCGGCCGCCGCCGACCGGCTCATGCAGGCAATCGAACGGGTGAGCGCCGATCCGGCCCTGCACACCCGGGACCTGGGCGGCACGGCCACCACCGAGGCGGTCACCGAGGCGGTCTGCGCCATGCTCGCCCAGGCGCCTCGATCCGCGGCGCTGGCCTAGCCGCTCTTGCAGTCCCGCCGCGCGGCGGCGTCCCACGATAAGAAGCGCCCCTTGGCGCGCCACACCAAAGGAGACCTCCACATGCCCACGCTTTCCTCGCGCAGGCCCCGCCTGCTTTCCCTCGTGGCGGCCGCCTTGCTCGCCCTTGGCGGCAATGCGGCTGTGGCCCAGGACTGGCCCTCGCGCCCGATCAGCCTGGTCGTTCCCTTTCCACCCGGAGGCACCACCGACGTGCTGGCCCGGGCCCTGGGAGAAAAACTGGCCGCCGAGCTGGGCCAGGCGGTAGTGGTGGAAAACAAGCCGGGCGCCGGCGCCACCATCGGCGCCGACCAGGTTGCCCGCGCCAGGCCCGATGGCCATACCCTGCTGGTGGGCGCGGTGCACCACACCATCGCGCCGAGCGTCTACCAGTCCCTGCCCTACGATTTCCAGAAGGACCTGGCGCCAGTCACCGTGATCGCCATGGTTCCCAACGTGCTGGTGGTCAACCCGCAGCACACCCGGGCCGGCACCGTGCAGGAACTGGTGCAGGCGCTCAAGGACAAACCCGAACAGGCCAATTTCGGCTCCAACGGCTATGGCACGGCCCAGCACATGATCGGCGCGCAATTCGAGGCCAAGACCGGTGCGCGCCTGACCCACGTGCCCTACAAGGGCAGCGGCCCGCTGACCACCGACTTGCTGGGCGGGCAGATCATGATGTCCTTCGACACCATCACGCCGGTGCTGCCGCACATCCGCAGCGGCAAGCTGCGCGCCCTGGCCGTGACCACGGCCGAGCGTTCGCAGGCACTGCCCGAGGTGCCGACGCTGGCCGAATCGGGGCTGGAAGGTTTCAACATCGGTACATGGTTCGGCGTGCTGGCGCCGGCCGGCACGCCCGAGCCCGTGCTGGAGAAGCTCTCGCAAAGCATGACCCGCATCATCCGCTCGGCGGAATTCGGCCAGGCCATGGCCCGGATAGGCGCGCAGCCGGTGGGCAACTCGCGCCAGGAAATGGCCCGGCAGATCCAGGATGAAACCGCGCAGTTCGCGCTGGTGGTGCAGCGCGCCGGGCTCAAGGCGCAATAGCCCGTATCGCGCATGCCGCCGGGCGGCGCGCCGCCCGGCCCGCCAGCCTTACTGCACCGCCGAGACGTCCAGCCTGGCCAGCGTCTTGGCCTTGACCTCGTCGGCGGTCACGCCCGGCGCCAGCTCGATCAGCTTGAGCCCGTCGTCGGTCACCTCCATGACGCCCAGGTCGGTGATGATCAGGTCGACCACGCCCAGGCCGGTCAGCGGCAAGGTGCATTCGGGCAGCAGCTTGATGTCCTCGGTGCCGTCCTTCTTGCGCGCCACGTGGTCCATCAGCACCACCACGCGGCCCACGCCGGCCACCAGGTCCATGGCGCCGCCCATGCCCTTGACCATCTTGCCCGGGATCATCCAGTTGGCCAGGTCGCCCTTCTCGGACACCTGCATGGCGCCCAGGATGGCCAGGTTGATCTTGCCGCCGCGAATCATCGCGAAGGAATCGGCCGAGGAAAAGATCGAGGAGCCGGGCAGCGTGGTGACGGTCTGCTTGCCGGCGTTGATCAGGTCCGGGTCGACCTGGTCTTCCGTGGGAAAAGGGCCGATGCCCAGCAAGCCGTTTTCCGACTGCAGCCACACCTCGACGCCGGGCGGCACGTGGTTGGCAACCAGGGTGGGCATGCCGATGCCCAGGTTCACGTAGAAACCGTCTTGCAGTTCCTTGGCGGCGCGCGCCGCCATTTCGTCACGGGTCCATGCCATGTTCGATTCTCCTTAAGCCGTGCGGACGGTGCGTTGTTCGATGCGCTTCTCGGGATTGGCGTTGACCACGATGCGATGCACGAAGATGCCGGGCAAGTGCACCTGGTCCGGGTCGATCTCGCCGACCTCGACCAGCTTCTCGACCTCGACCACGGTGACCTTGCCGGCCATGGCCACGTTGGGATTGAAGTTGCGCGCGGTCTTGCGAAACACCAGGTTGCCGCTGCGGTCGGCGATGTGGGCCTTGACCAGCGAGACGTCGGGCACCAGGGCGCGCTCCATCACGTATTGCTGCCCGTCGAATTCGCGCACTTCCTTGCCCTCGGCCACCATGGTGCCCACGCCGGTGCGGGTGAAAAAGGCCGGGATACCCGCGCCGCCGGCGCGCAGCTTCTCGGCCAGCGTGCCTTGCGGTGTGAACTCCAGCTCCAGTTCGCCGGCCAGGTACTGGCGCTCGAATTCCTTGTTCTCGCCCACGTAGGAGGCGATCATCTTGCGCACCTGGCGGGTAGCCAGGAGCTGGCCCAGGCCAAAGCCGTCCACCCCCGCGTTGTTGCTCACGCAGGTCAGGTCCTTGACGCCGGAATCGCGCAGGGCGGCAATCAGCGCCTCGGGAATGCCGCACAGGCCGAAACCGCCCACGCCGATCATCTGGCCATCCTTGACCAGGCCTGCCAGCGCCTGCTGGGCGCTCGCGTAGACTTTGTCCATCTCTCCAGCTCCTTCGATTAAGGGTCTTGCCGGCGGGCCGGATGCCCGCATGCCAACGAGTTTGAGCCGCCGCGCAACGCGCGCCGGCCGCAGCCATGCAGGATTGTAATCAGAGCGCCGGGGCCGGATGCATGACGCGCGCAAGGTCCGCCAGCACCTGGGCGGGCCAGGGGCAGGATTGGTTGCTGCGGTAGTCCATCCAGACCAGCACGTTGCGTCCGCGCGCATACAGCACCGACGGGTCGGCCGCATCGCACAGCGTCAGGTCCAGCGTCAAGCTCGAACGGCCCAGGGCGGCGACGCTGTGGCGCACCCGCACGGTGGCCGGGTAATTGACCGCGCGCACGAAATCGCAGGAGGCATGCGCCAGGATGGCCCCGGTCTCGTCGGGCAGCTTCATGCCTGCCCCGAACAGGATCCGCATGCGCGCCTCTTCCATCAGGCGAAAATAGACCGTGTTGTTCAGGTGGTTGATGGCGTCCAGGTCGCCCCAGCGCACGGGCAGGTCGACCTCGTGGACGTGGCCTACGGCCAGGCTGTGCGGGGACAGGGTTTCGGCGGTCAAGATCGGTTCTCCGGAAGGCGCGCCCAGGCCAGCCGCATGCGGGCTTGGCGCTGCAATACAATCACAGCAACATAA
Organism: Orrella sp. JC864; assembly: GCF_037026685.1. Classification (NCBI taxonomy): domain Bacteria; kingdom Pseudomonadati; phylum Pseudomonadota; class Betaproteobacteria; order Burkholderiales; family Alcaligenaceae; genus Orrella; species Orrella sp. JC864. Next base: position 111,053 of record NZ_JBANET010000015.1, read on the forward strand.
TTCTAGCCTTCGGGGAGATTGCCGCGATGTCGCAGCGCGAATCCATGGAATACGACGTGGTGGTGGTCGGTGGCGGGCCGGCCGGCCTGGCCACGGCCATCCGCCTCAAACAGCTGGCCGCCGAGCGCGGACAGGAAGTCAGCGTATGCGTGCTCGAGAAGGGCGGCGAGATCGGCGCCCACATCCTGTCGGGCGCGGTCATGGACCCGGGGGCCCTGACCGAGCTGATCCCCGACTGGAAGGACAAAGGCGCGCCGCTGGACACCCCGGTGACGCAGGACCGCTTCCTGTTCCTGACCGCCACCGGCTCGCGCGCCACGCCCGACTGGCTGCTGCCCTCCTGTTTCCAGAACCACGGCAACTACATCGTGCGCCTGGGCGACGTCACGCGCTGGCTGGGCGAGCAGGCCGAGGCCCTGGGCGTGGAGATCTTCCCCGGCTTTGCCGCGGCCGAAGTGCTGTACGGCGAGAACGGCGCGGTCATCGGCGTGGCGACCGGCGACATGGGCGTGGCCCGCGACGGCAGCCACACCGACCATTACCAGCAAGGCATGGAGCTGCATGCCCGCTACACGGTGTTCGCCGAAGGCTCGCGCGGCCAGCTGGGACGCCAGCTGATCGAACGCTTCAAGCTCGATGCCCGCAGCGACCCGCAAAGCTACGGCATCGGCCTGAAAGAGCTCTGGGAAGTCGATCCCTCGCAGTCCCAGCCCGGCCTGGTGGTGCATACCGCCGGCTGGCCGCTGGATGCCGACACCTACGGCGGCTCCTTCCTGTACCACCTGAAGGACAACCTGGTGGCGGTGGGCATGGTGGTGGGCCTGGACTACGCCAACCCCTGGCTCTCGCCCTTCGACGAATTCCAGCGCTACAAGACCCACCCGGCCATCCGCCCGACCTTCGAGGGCGGCAAGCGCCTGGCCTATGGCGCACGCGCCATCACGGCCGGCGGCCTGCTGGCCCTGCCCAAGCTGGATTTCCCCGGCGGCGTGCTGGTGGGCTGCGAGGCCGGCTTCCTGAACGCCTCGCGCATCAAGGGCAGCCATGCGGCGATCAAGTCCGGCATGCTGGCCGCCGAGGCGGCCTTCGACGCGCTGGCGGCCGGCCGCCGCCACGACGAGCTGCCCGCCTATGGCGCGTCGTTCCAGGCCTCCTGGTTGCATGCCGAGCTGAACAAGGCACGCAATTTCAAGCAATGGTTCAAGAAGGGCCGCACCGTCGCCACGGTGATGACCGGCATCGAGCAATGGCTGCTGCGGGGCAACATCCCCTGGACCATCCACCGCAGCAAGCCCGACCACGCCTGCCTGCAGCCGGCCTCCGAATGCGCGCGCATCGACTATCCCAAGCCCGACGGCAAGATCACCTTCGACAAGCTCAGTTCGGTGTTCATCTCCAGCACCAACCACGAAGAGAACCAGCCGGTGCATCTGACGCTGAAAGACCCGTCGGTGCCGGTGGCGGTCAACCTGGCCAGGTATGGCGGCCCGGAAGCGCGCTATTGTCCGGCCGGCGTCTACGAATTCGTCAAGGACGACCACGGCCAGGACAAGCTGCAGATCAACGCGCAGAACTGCGTGCACTGCAAGACCTGCGACATCAAGGACCCCATGCAGAACATCGTATGGGTGGCGCCGCAAGGCGGCGAAGGCCCGGTCTACAACGGCCTGTGAGGCCCCGAAGGCGATCGGGCCAGGCCGGCCTCGATCGCCTTTCCTTTTATAAGGCCTCGCTCATGCGGATCCGCCGACCCGATGCCGGCAGGTAGCCCCATCCGTCCATCCGCACCTTACAGCCCCACGCCGCGCCGCTCCTCCGGCGTCAGGCGTGCAGCCTGCGCGGGCGCTTGGCCGCGCCCCAGCACCTGCACGGGATGATCGGGCCGATAGTCGGCCGGCTGCGCGGCCGATGACCGCGCCGGGGCAGGCGCTGCGCTGGCGCCATGCTCCTCGCCGAAGCCCAGGATCTGTACGCTGATGATGGACGGCAGGTTCTGCCGGGCCGCTGCGCGCGAGCGTGCCACCGACTCCTGCGCCGCATCGGCCGCCGCCGAGGAAGCCGCGCTGGCGCTGGTCAACGCCCCGGTATTGACTGCCACCACCACCGGGATGCCTACCGCCTCGCCCTGCACCTGGATGTTCTCGGCGTTGACCACGCGCAGGGCCGCGAGGTTGACGTCGCCCGACACCCGGATGCCCGCCTCGCCCGCGTCGATCGTGCCCAGGGGCGCGATCAGGTCGATGTCGCCCGGAGGAACCTCCGGAATCGGGTTGAGCGTGGCGATACCCGCGCCGGTGCTGGGCGCCGAAGGCGACAGCGCCACGTTGCCCATGATATCGTACTCCCGGCGCTGGGGCGTGTACACCATGGTTGTCTTGCTGCCGCGCCCGGCGTTGATGTCGCCCTGCGCCGACCAGGCCAGGATGCTGCCGCCGAAGGTCGTGAAGATGCGGCTCTGTCCCAGCAGGATGCTCTCCAGGGCATAGAGGTTGATGTTGCCGTCGCCCTGGGTGATCACCCCCGAATCGGGTCCCGGGTTGAAGCCGCCGTCGATGCCCACCAGGGTGCGCCCGCCCGGCGTCATGATGCTGATGTCGCCGCCGACATTGGTATGGATGCCGGCATCCAGCACGTCGTAGAACGACACGCCGTAGCCGGGACTGCCCAGCGCTTCCCACTGCGCCTTGGTGATGTAGCTCACGCCCGGCCTAGGCCGCGCCTGGCCTACAGGGTTGTTGGCGTAGTCGGCGTTGTAGTAGAGCGCGCTGCTGAACATGGTCAGGTCGCCCTCGTACGTCAATGCCCTGCCCTGCGCGTCCTGCTCGGGGAACAGGATGGCGATGGCTTCGCGGCCGCGCAGGTAGCTGCCGAAGCGCTTGCCGTCGGGATCGTTGTACTCGCGGCCGGATTCGCGCAGTTCGGCGTAGTACACATTGCGCAGGTAGGCGCGCTGCTGTTCAGGCGGCAGGGTGCCGAAGAAGGCGCGGGCGTCCATGGTCTCCGCGTCGAAGCGCAACCCTTGGCCGTTGGGGCCTGCGAAACGCCCGCTCAGCCAGTTCACCAGGTAGAGCTGGCTTTCCTGCTGGAACTCGCGCGCCAGCGAGCGGCTGCTCGCGGTCCGGCCCTCGGCCAGCGCGGCGCCCCGCGCCGCGTCGAGTTCGGCCTGCTTCTGCGCCAGGAAGGCCGGGGCGCCGGACTCGTCGCCGGCATAGCCGAACTCGCGCCGCAGCCACTGCGCCAGCGTCAATTCGCCGCTGTAGAGCGTCACCGCCTTGCCCGGCTGCTCGGCCAGGGGCAGGTCCGGATCGGCCAGGTTGGCCGGATCCAGATAACGCTGGGCGAACGCATCCCAATGGGCGCCCTCGCCCACGCCGGCGGCGACCGAGATGCTGGCGCCGCCACTGCGATCATCCGAGGCGGCCACGTTGCCCACCGGGCCCAGGCTCTTGAATTCGCCGTTGTTGGCCAGGTAGACGTGGCGGCCGGCCGAGATATCGAGCAAGCCCGGGCCCAGGACGTAGAAGCTGCTGTCGCGCAGGTCGCGGCCCGCTTGCACCACCGAGATCTCGTCGGCGTAGGCATGCGCGATCAGGTTGCCGCGCGTCGAGGCGGTCGAGTCCAGGCGCCCGGCCGTCGGGTCCTTCTTGCCCAGCGGCGTGCCGGACCCTACGATGTCGCGGCCGGCACGTATGGCCACCGGGCCCGATGCCTCGTAGCGCGATCCGGCCGCGCCCGCCGGAAAGCCCAGCAGCACTTCCTGGCCGACCCGCAGCCCGACGATGTCGCCTTGCACCGCGTAGTAGCGCGCCGGCTCCCGCCCCACGACGGCGTCCGCGACGGTCGCCGTGCCGCCGAAAGCGAACAGCGCAGCGGTGTTGCCGCGTCCCAAGGTGCCGTAGCTGGCCAGCCAGTCGTTGAGCTGCGCCGCTTCGGCCAGGGCATTGTGAACCAGCAGCGGATCGGTGCCGTACTGGCCGCCGCCGGTTTCGGCCACCTTGCCGACGAAGCCGGGGCGGAACGGACTGGCCATCCCCCGCGGGTCGGCGGTGGAGGTCGAGAACACATAGCCCGCGCCATGAATCGAATCCTGCGCCAGCAGTTGCAGCTCGCCCTTGCCGGTGGCGTTGACGAACTGCGCGCCCACCGGCGAAGGCGCCAGCACCGTACCGTACGCGTAACGCAGGATCCCCACGCCGGTGTGGCGCGCGCCGCTGGCGCTGGCCCCGTAGTACAGGCTGCCGCTGGCGGCCACGGCGCGCAGCACGGACGGATAGAAGGAGCCGTCGTTGTTGGCCGACTGGTTGCGGCCCTTGCCGCCTCCGCGCACGGTCTCGTTGAGGTCCCGTTCGTCCCAGGTCGTGGTCGGCGTCAGGTTGCCGCCCGCGCTGAACAGATCGATGGCGGTCGCCGGCGTCCACAGCGAGAACCAGGTCCAGCCATCGCCCTCGTGCGCCGTGCCCTGGTAGGAGAAGGGCGCGGCATTGAGCAGCAGCGTACGGCCCGGGTCGGCCGTGCCGCCCAGCACCAGGTCGCCGCGGGTGTCGATACGGGCCGCGGAATCGCCCAGCACCAGGATCGGTCCGCCGGTGGCTTGCCCGCCACCGGCTGCGTAGACGTTGCCCAGGCGCGAATCCATCTGGCCCATCCCGCCATAGCCCAGCTTCACGCCGCCGATGGCGCCGGCATCGATGGCGGTGGCGCCGCGCAGGTTGACGAAGGTGCTGTTGAGGTCGTGCTCGTTGAGCCGCAGCGCCGGATCCGGATTCAGGCTGCCGCCCAGGCGCAGCGCCAGGTCGCCGCCGCCGGTCTGCACCAGCGCGCCGTCCGGCGCGATGCGTCCGCTGCTGGCCACGACCAGGTGCAGGCCCTGGCTGCGCGGTGTGTGGGCGGTCTGGTCCCACGAGGACCTAATGCCGCGTGCATCGATCATGCCGGCGTCGCCACCGGCCTCCACCGTCAGGTTGCCGCCACCTAGCGTGCCGACGCCGGTAAATCCCACCAGGAAGGGATCATTGCCGAACAACCATGAGCCATATTCGTCGCGAGCGCCATTGGCCCCGCCGGCAACATAGGTGCCGAAGTTGATCCACCACGCCGTGGGCACCGCGTCCGCGCCCGCCTCGACGCTGCCGGTGCCCTGGCGCCACAGCCAGTTGCCCACTGTCGTGCTGGCGATCTGCTGGCGGGTGTTGGCAAAGGTGTAGCCGATATCGTTCCTGGCGTCGTTGTTGCCGACCAGGTCGCCCTTCAGGTCGCCCTGGGCGCGGACCAGCACGTTGCCGCCCTGCTCCGGGTACCACGCCGCGTACAGGCTGTCGGTGCCGCCATCGACCAGCGCCTCGAAGGGCGCGCCTTCGGGGCGCAGCACGGTGCCGTCCGTCAACCGGCCACGGGCCTGGTTGTAGGCGCTGTCCAGGAAAGCCGACGGCGTGCCGGCGGTATAGACGCCGTAGAGCGAGGTCATCTCGAGGTCGCCGCCGGAGATCAGGTCCAGGTCGCCGGTGCCGGTACGCAAGACGCTGAACAACTGCTGGCGCACCGGCTTGGGCCGGAACGCCATGTCGGGCGGTGTCCCGGCATCGACCACATGGATCACGTCACCGTAGCCCCAATCGTTGAGCTCCATGATGCTGTCGACGATCAAATAGGCATCCCTGGCCATCTGCTCTTCGGCCTGCGTAATCGCCTGTCCCGGCGTCAGCGCGAATCCGTACCACGCCAGGAGATCCGCGAAGAGGGCTTCGGCTTCGGGCGAAGCGGCGGCCGCGTAGGTCGCCGGCGTCCCGGTGCCGGGAACCGGCTCGAACACGTGCCCCATCCCGAAATGCGTATCGGACAGGCGCAGGCGCGCCGCGCTGTCCGGCAATGTCCGGCGCGCGTCGGCCGCGGCGGTATCGGCGCCGGCCACCAGGCGGATGTCCCAGGACTGCGAACCCGGCGCCAGCATCGGCGCCAGCGCCAGGGTGCGGCCCTGGGTGCCATCCGTGCCGGCAGGACGCAGGTTGACCATCTCGGCGCCACCCGGCAGCACCACGTCGGTCTCGGACGGCACGACGGCGCCCTTGGCGAGCGCCAGCGGCTGGGCCAGCGTCATGGCCACCGGCAGCGCCACGCCCTTGGGCCACACAGTGGCCGCGATGTGCGCCTCGGCCGGCAGGCGGAATCCCGCGGCCAACTGCATGCCGGGGTCCAGCGTCAGCGGCGCCTGCAGCACCGTGCCGGCGGCGTGCAGCACATTGCCGCCGGCATCGAGCACCGCCGCGCCCAGCACCGTGCCCGCCGGCAGGGCCAGGGGCTGCGCCAGCGGCATGGCGGCAGGCAGCAGCGTGCCGGCCGGCAGCGTCACGCCAGCGACCAGCAGGTCGTAGTTCAGCGTGCGGCCGGCCGCGAACTTGGTGCCGGCATCCAGCGTTGCCATGGCGCCGTGCGGAATGACGAGGTCGCCGCCAAAGGGGATGCGGCCGGCGGGCAGCACCCAGCCGTTGTCGTCGGCGGTCACGCCCAGCTTCGTGGTGTCGAAGCCGTCGGTGATGCTGCCGAAGAGCGTCAGGTCGCCGGCGGCACGCAGCACCAGCGCGCCGGCTTCGCCCGATCCGTAGACGAACGTCCTTGCCGTGCGCGGATTCACGCTGGCGTAGCGATGACCCGACAGGTCGATGTCGCCATCGACGTGCAGGTCGCCGTCGGGATTGAACGCCGCGTTGCTCACGATCTCCACGCCGGGACGCAGGTGGAACTGCCCGGCATAGCGGCGCAGGCCGGCGAGCTTGCCGTTCATGAGCGTGCCGTTGGCCAGCGCGTTATCGATGAAGACCACGCTGTCGCCGTGTTTTTCGTCCAGGTAGTCCTGGTCGATGCGCTGGTAGCTGCGGCCGTCAACCGAGACATCGGTGCCGGGATCGGCATCGTCGTAGGTGTAGAAGGCGTTGACCGCGATGGACCTGGCGCCGGCGATGGCGATGTTGCCGCCGACGTCGATGTCGACGTCGTTGCCGGTGGCCCCGCCCAGGCGCGGGGCATTGAGCGCCACCGTGCCGTAGTCGGCGCTGGCACCGGCCACGCCCAGTTCCATGCGCGCACCGTCGGCCAGCACCAGGCGCCCGCCGCCCGAGTCGATCTCGATCACGGCGCGGTTGGGCGCGTCGATGGCCTGCCCGTAGCTGTCGCGGCGCAGCACGCTGGCGCTCGCGTCGAGCACCGCGCTGCCGGCGATGGTCACGCCCCTGTTGGCGGCCAGGCGGATGCTGCCGGCCTGCTCGCCGCTGGCGTCGACCCGCCCCGTGACCGTCAGGCTGCCGTCGTCCACCGAGACGTTGATCTCGCGAGCCTTGAGCTCGTTCCCGATAGCCAGGTCGCCTTGCTTGAGCTGGAAGCTGCGCCCGCCGAAGACGCCGCCTTGCGTGAGCCGTTCGTTCAGGTCGGCGAAGTCGGCGATGCGCTGCGCGCGCACGTCGATATAGCCGGCGGCAAACGGCACCGGCGTACCGCCGGCATCGTAGCGGCCGGTGCTGGCGCCCAGGACGCCGCCGGCCAGATCCGCCGTGCCTTCCAGCGCCAGTACCGTCAGCTTGCCGGCGCGGTTGTATTCGGCGCCCAGGTCGATCGTCGAGGCAGCATGCTGGACGACGTTGCCGTGGCGGCTCGAAAGCGCCACGTCGCCGCCCCAGCTGTACTTGCCGACGTCGAAGAAATCGATCTTGCGGCCGGCCAGGTCCAGTTGCGCGCCATCTTGCAGGCTCACGTCGTCTTGCGCCGACAGCGTGAGCTTGCCGCTGGGCAGCAGCACGGCGGTATCGAGCACGAGATGGGTGCCGGCATCGAGCGCCAGCTCGGCGCCGAGGGCCTCGGCCAGCATGGCCGAATCGGCCAGCGGCACGGCAGAACCCGCCCGCGCGGCGATGGCGATGGCGCCGCCGGCCTTGATGGCATTGACCGAGCCGGCCTGGCCGGTGACCAGCGGCGTGTTGATGTTGAGGTTGCCGCCGCCATAGGTCCATGCCTTGGCCGTGTCGTCCCACGGGCCCCGGGATTGGTACACCGCCAGATCGCCCTTGTGGTTGGCAGTGATGCGTTCGCCGGCATTGAGGTCGACATTGGCAAAGCCCAGCGCCAGGCGCGCGTGCGTCGCCACGGTATCGGGCTGGCTCTGGGGGCCGTAGCCGAATTCGATGATGTCCGCGTCGACCACGAAGCGGCCGCTGCCCGTGCCGGCGCCCCCGGCGATGACGCCGGCCGCCGGCGTGGTCGCGCCGTTCCAGACCAGCGTGCCGGTTTCGATGCGGGCGACGTCGCCCGCGCCGCCATGGCCGTAGATGGCCGGCGTGCCCAGCACCAGCCGCTCCAGCGCCGACGTGCCCGTCGCCGGATTGATGGTGCTCAGGTTCACGCTGCCGTAGAAGTTGACCGAATCGCTCGCGTTCAGGATCAGGTTTTCCAGGGCCGGCGCGCCAGTGCTGGTGTCGCCGCGCAACAAGCGGTCGAGCACGGTCTGGTTCAATGTCAGGCCGGCCGGCAGGACACCGGCGGCCTCGGCCTGCGCCAGCGCGGCGGCGCTGCCGACGTTGATGCCGCCCACGGCCAGCACTAGGTTGCGGGTGCCATAGCGCACCGACTCGCCCAGCTCGAACGACTTGTTGGTGGCGGCGGTAATGGTGCCTTCCGAATACAGCACGGTTTCGCCGGCGCAACTTGCGCCGGCAGCGCAAGTGCCAATGTCGAGATAGCCGGCGCCACGCGGCCCCCAACTGTCGTCGGCGGTCGGCGACGTCACGTTGAGCCAGCCGTTGGTCACGGCCAGCACTCCCGTCTGCCCCGGCTGCAGCACATAGCCGTCGGTCGAGTCCCAGGGCGCCTTGCCTTGGCCCAGGGCATTGATCCCCGCGCCTTGCTCTATGGTCAGGCCCGAGGTCTTGTCGTTCACCACCAGGAATACCGACGCGGCCTCGAGCACGGCGCCCTGGCGCAGGATGAGTTCGGCGGTCGTACCGTTGCCGAGGCTGACCCGCCATGCATTCTGGGTCGTGGATCCGTCCTCGTTCTGCAAGGCGAACTCGGACGCCGGCGAACCGCCGATGCTGATGCCCGCGGCGCCCAGGCCGTTGAGCGTGCTGGCGTAAACCGAGGTGCCGTCGAAACCTTCGGTCGGCGCCGCGCCATCGGCCAGGATCTCGATACGGCTGCCGTTCAGGACCACGGTGCCGCCGCGTCCGCCTTCGGCGGGGGTGAAATCGGCCGAGCCGGCGGCGATATCGAGACGGCTGCCCGGCGCGAGAACCAGTTGACGCGCGTCGCGCTCCAGTTGCGGCCGCGGCGCGCTGTCGCGCAAGGCCCAATCAAGCCCGAATTGTGCGTAGCTGGTTTCGTTGTACTGCGAATACCTGCGCAGGGTGTCGGCCGGCGTCAACACAGCTTGGGTGGTTTGCGCGTCGGCAATGCCGGTATTGGCGACACCCAGGCGGGCGGCCGTGGCGTAGGAGCCGTTGCGCATGGCGTTGACGCCGCCGAACGCAGCGCCGCCGGAAGCCAATCCGTTGAGCTCCACCCGGAAAGCACCCGGCAGCAAGGCATAAGTGGAAGGCAGAAGAGTATACGTGCCCGCGACCAGACCGGGCACGCCCGCGCCCACCGTGATCTGGCGTCCGATCAGGGGGTCACCCGCGCCGTTCTCGGCGGCGAACGGCGCGGCCACAGGCTGCACGCCCGGCACGATGGCGTAGACCGGATTGGTGGGCAGTGCCGGCAGCGTGAAGCCGCGGCCGCGCGGATCCACCTGGATGAGGGGATTCAGGCGCGCATCGGTGGAGCCGCCTCGCCCGGTCAGGAAGCCGGCGCCGGTCAACTCGCCGCCGCCGGACAGGTCGATCCGCGCGCCATCCTGCACTTCGATGCTGCCGGCCGTCAACTGCACGTTGCCCAGGGTGCCGCCCAGGCCATGGAACCAGACCTCCGCCCCGGCGTAGTTGTAGCTCAACCCGTCGACGGTGCCGCCATAGGGCATGACCAGCCCGGCCGCGCTGACCGACGTGACGCTGCCCGGGCGCAGCACGATCGCGCCCGGCATCTGCCGCTCCGTTGCAGCGACGCCGACTTCGAGTCTACCCAGCGGCGCGCGAAGCACGCCGCCCTGGTCGACGTTGGCCGACAGCAGGCGCAAGACGCCGAAGGCCGAGTACGGCACGGGGGGCGTCGCCCCGCCGCCACTGCGCTCGATGCGCAGGACCCGTTCGGGGTCGTAGACGACCTGGTAGACGCCCCACTGGTCGAAAGCGCCCTTGCGTCCGGCCCGCACTTCGGCCGTCGCGCCGGTGGCCGGATAGATCTGGCTGGCGGCCAGCACCAGGCCGCCTTCGGTCGTCAGCGACGTGCGGTCGCTGATCGTGTGCTTGAGGAAACGCAGGTCGTTTTGGCTGCGCAATTCCAACTGCTCGAAACCAGGGCGCGAAACCAGGGCCTTGCCGCCCTGCATCGAAAAGCCATAAGCGCCGAACGCCACCTGGTTGACCACGTCCAGCACGCCGGCCTCGACGCGCAGTTGCGTGCCGTCCTGCAGTTCCACCATGCCGCCCTCGTAGGTACTGGGCGCTTTCAAGGACGGCGTGGTGTAGTTGTCCTTGCCCACGCGCGAAGGGCCCGCCAGTCGGACATAGGGCGCGGCCAGCTTCACGCGGGCGCCGACAGGTGCGCCTTCGGCCAGGCTGATGCCGCCCGAGGTCAGGTGCAGGCTCTGGCCCAGCGAGAGGTCCACGCCATCGCCCAGCGCCAGGACGCCGTTGGCCAGCAGCGACAGGTTGTCGAAACCGCCGGCTTCGATGCGGTCCACGCCGATGCGGCCATGCCCATAGACCAGGCCCGGGTCGGCCTGGCCCGGACGCAGGTCCGCTGACAGGCCTTCGGGCGTCTGCTGCTGAACCAACTGCAGTTCGCGGTGCGCCAGCACGCGATCGGTCGGACCGCCCGCATTGCGGTAGGCGGGCGCCTCCAGCGCCAGGGACAGCGTGCCGCCGGCCGCGCCCGCCCCCCCTGCCGCCGCCAGCATGTCGCCGTCGAGATACAGCCCGTTGAAGCTAGCCAGGTGGATCACGCCGCCGTCGGATGCCACCCCGGTGGGCCCCTCGCCGCCGAGGTCCAGCGTCGCCGCAGCGCCCGAAGCATCCAGGCGCGCGCCGGGACGCACGACGATGAAATTATCGATGGCCTCGGCCCGGGTGGCGTAGGCCTGGTATTGGCCGCCGACCTCGATGCGTCCGCCGTCGAGCACCACACCGTAGCGGCGGCCTTGCGCATCCACGGCCGTCCTGGCGATACCCGCCACGTCGAGCATGGCGTTCGAGCCTATCCACACCGAACCATCGTGTCCCTTCAAGTGGCCGACATCCTCGTTGCCGTAGCCCAGGCCATACACGCCGACGTGGCCGCCGGGCGCGCGCAGTTCGCCTTCGATGTTGATCTGGCCGTTGCCGTTCAGCGCCATGGCGTGCCCCGGATCGACTTCGACGCGGGCGCCTTGGCCGATGGCCAGCGTCGGTGTTTCGCCGGCTTCGACCATGCTGCGCGCCGTGCCGGCGGTCAGCACCAGATCGGCGCCGCCACGCTGCGTCATCCGCCCCCTTTCCGCATTCTCGACGAACAGCGGCGAGAGCCACGACGTCAGCGCCGATCGCGGATCGGCGCCGGTAGCCACCGTGTGCGCCACGGACAGATCAGCCTGCAGCACCGGCATCGTCACCCGCAGGTCGGCGCCCTCGGCCACGGCCAGGCCATCGTCTGCGGTTACCTCATAGCGCGAGAAGCCCTGCCGGAAGCGCGCCGCATCCAGATGCAGCAAGGTCTCGACCGCCACCGTTTGCGGCAAGACCGCACCCGCGCGGATCAGGGTGCCGGCGGCATAGGTGAGGTCGCTGGCCGCGACATTGCCGGCCTTGATCACGCCGGGCGTGGGCGCGAGCGGAATACCGTTGGGCAGGATGGCGCCATCCACGACATGGTTCGCCGGGAAGTTGTGCGGATTCACGATCGCGGTGATCACGGTCCCGGCCGGCAGCGTCGGCGGCGTGCTCCAACTGTAGCCATCCACGTTCAGGTACTGGCCGTTGGACAGAGCCACGCTGTAGTTGACGTTCTCCCCGGCCGCCTTAGGCAGGGTCCAGGCGGCGCCGAGGGTGAGCCAGCTCGCCGGATCGGCGGCAACGACCCGCGGCGCGCCGCCGACGGCCTCGCCGGGATTGGCGTGCGTGCGAGTGAAGTGATAATCCACCGGCAGGATCGCGCCCTCGGCGATCGTGAAGGATTCGGTGGCGATCAGGTCCACCAGCGGGGTATCGCCGGCATGCAGCACGCCGTCGCTGCCCGGCACCTGACCGCCGATGACTACCGCATTGCCGGTCTGCAGGATCAGCGTCCCGCCGCCATTGACGCCATGGCCTCGCAGTTCTCCTGCCAGCGCCAGCCGGCCGTTGGTGCCGCCGCCGATCGGATATGCGTCGGCGGCCAGCACGATGTCGCCGCCCTTGCCGCCTCGCAGGCCGCCGCCGGCTTGCAACACCGCGCCCGAGGACACGTCCAGCAGCGCGCCCGCGGCGACTTGCACGTCGCCGCTGCTGCGCACCCGGATAAGGCCGCCGTCCGCAAACGGCAGGCTGCCGATATCAGCGCCATCCTGCCTCAGATTGCTCCACAGGCCGCGGGCGTCCAGCGTCACGTCCCCGCCTATCTTGACGTGCGCTTGATAGCCGCCGGGCACCGGCGTGGTCAACGGACGCTCCTGCCAACCGACGCTGGCATCGGTGTATTGCTCCACCATGTTGCCCAAGGCAATCATGCCGCCGCGCGCGACCACGTCGGCGTTCACGTCCACCTGCGCGGCATGCAGCGCGATTTCGCCGCCGGGCGCCACCTCGATCGCCTGGTTGACCTGCACGGCGCCTGTCGCATAGGCCTGCAGCGTACCCAGCTCCAGGCTGTTCAGCCAGGCCGAATCCAGCACGATGCGCGTCGGCCCGGCGGCGGCCGCCTCGCTTGCCCCGGCCGATGCCGGACCGGTTCCCGCCTCGGCACCACCCGCCGTTTCGTCCGTGGCTGGGCCGGCGCCGGGCGGCATGCCGATGACGATCTCTTCAACCACCGCCGCCGGGCTATAGCGCAAGTTGCGCATGGACTCGTCGTACACCGGCCGGATGGTGCCGATGATCAACGCGCCCCGGCGCGCGACGGCGTCCTGCGCCTGCCGGTAGCCGTCCAGCCCCGCCACCGGTGCCGTGGCCTGGCGCTCGCCCTGGAAGGCATGCGTTTCGATATCGCCTTCGAGCGCCGCGCGCTGCGTGCCGATGACCAGCCGGCCCGCATCGCGGCCCACCGTATAACCTTCTTCCCAACTGCGGCGGCGGGCCACCAGCGGATTGATCCAAAGGTCCGTGTGACCCCAACGCTCGCTCTTGCGCGCATAGCCGCGGTACAGCCCCTCTTCGTAAAGCAGGTCGCCCGGCGCGCGGTCCACCGTGTACAGGCGTCCGTCGCTGCCGCGCAACCAGCTGTGGCGGATGTAGCCGCTTTGCACATCAAGCGTGCCGCCCGACAGGTTGATGCTCGATCCCGCGCGGGTGGCCATCTCCCCGCCGGCGAACTCCACCGTGCCGCCCTGCGCCATCCATTCGCCGATCGACCGGCCCGTGGTCCCCAGGTAGCCGCTCACTTCGAGCAGGCCGCCGGCCGTATACCAGCGGTCGGACTCGTAGCCGCCCATGCCGGCCGGTACCCGTACCAGATAGCGCCGGTCCACCCACACGTTGCTGTTGTTCAGCTTGGCGCTGTCGCGGTTGCCAGGCGCATCGCGCTGTTCGTTGCCCTGGATGTTGATCTGCACATTGTTGGACGCCATCGCCACCTGCACGCCCACGGCGCCGGAGACATCCAGCGCGGCGCCGTCGCGCACCACGGCGCTGCCCCGCGCGCTGACGGCAAGCTGCCCTCCCGTGGCTAGCGTCAGGCTGCCTTGGGCGAAGTCCACCTGCTGCCCGGAAACGATTTCGATACGCGATTGGTCGCGCCGGTCGGCCAGGATGGACAGATTGTCGAAGGCGCCGCTGGCCCCGCCCCGGCGTTGCGCGTCGAGCGTGGCCGACTCCTCGATCTGCGCCTGGCGCTGGCTGTCGAACGCGGTCTGGCCGTCGTCTTCCAGCATGATGGCCGTGACCGCGCCCTCGCCCAGCGTGACCTGGCCTTGCGTGTCGCTGGCGCTATTGAGCAGATGAATGGTGCCGCGGGTGTTGACCGTCGTGGTCGCCATCGCCGCGCCTTGCTGGCGCACGTCGTGCCCGGCCAGCGTGATGTCCCCCTCGCGGGCCTGGATCAGGCCGGTGTTGGCCACGCGGCCGCGCTGGATGGACGGATCGATCAGCGACGCGTCCAGACCTGGATCGGCCTTGGGCGCCACTTCGTTGCCGCGCGTGGTGGAATACGTGGTGCCGCCGGCCGAGCTGTTGGTTACCAGGCCTTTGCGGATGGCGAAACTGTCGCCTGCCGCAAGCTGCGCCTGTCCCTTGCGCGTCACGATCTGGCCCTCGTTGCGAACTTCCTGGCCCAGCAGCATCACGTAACCGCCGCCCTGGGTGACGCTGGCAGGCTCATGGGTTTGCAGCAGCGCACCCTGCTCGACCGTGATCTTGCCCAGGGCCTTGGTAAACGAGGCCGTATTGTTGTCAGCACCGAAGATGCCGCGCTCGCG